>QMLQ01000139.1 GCA_003646815.1 Deltaproteobacteria bacterium
GACAGCAAGCATGGTTTCATCAGTTACGACCCCCTCAACTGTCTTCGGGAAAAAGCGGACTTCCGTCACCTTGGCCCGAAACCTGCGATTAGAATATGCATCAACGGTAAATGCTGCCTTCTACCCTGTCTTCACCTCTCCCACATCAGCTTCATCCACGTCCACATGAAGTTCCATCTTTCTCAAATTTTCGGCAATGGTGAAAAAAACCGGGGTTTGCAGGGAAGCGGCCACCGTTTGGCCAGGTTCCACTTGGCGTAACAGGACAATGCCGTCAATGGGGGAACGGATGATGGCCTTGGAAAGGTTCGTCTCATTGACCTTCAGCTCGGCCTCCGCTTTAGAGACATCCGCCACGGCGCCGGCTTCATCTGCCCGGGCCTTGGCAAGGGCCGCCTCGGCCTCGTCCATTTCAACCTGCGAGGGAACCCTGCCGCCGCTCGATTTTCTTGCCTGCTCAAATTTGGCAAGTTTTGTTTTGGTCTGCTTGACATCAGCGCGGGCCCTTAATACCTTCGCTCGCGCTGATGCAAGTACTGCTCTTGCCTGGAGCACCTGTGCTTGCAGTTTTGATATATCGAGGCGCGCAAGAACCTGGCCAGCTTTTACCTGGTCATTATAATCGGCTTCCACAGTCTTGATCGTGCCTGACACCTCGACGCCCACCTCCACCTGATTAATCGGTTCCAGGTTTCCGGTAGCTGTCACCGTGATAATGAGGTCTCCTTTTCGGGCCTCCTGGGATCTATACAGTACGGTCTTTTCTGCATTTCGTGAGCGAAAGACACTTGTGCCAAGGATAGCTATCAGCACCACAATAGCCAGACATCCCCAGATCTTGAGATGCCTCTTCAGCCCGGAGGAGGAATCCATGCTGAGCGTTCGTTCTATATCGCTGTGGTTTTTGTTTGCCATGGGCCTATTCCTTTTCGTTATTTTCCCTTGACGTTCGGAGTAGATTCGAGTGACTTCCATCCTCCGCCCAGGGCCTTGTAAAGACGAATGAGGTTTGAAGTGGCCGTGCCGTCGCTTCTGGCAAGCTGATCCTGGAACGACTGAAGTGAGCGGGTGGCGTCAAGGACATTGCTAAAATCCACAAGACCTGCATTGTACCGATCCCAGGAGAGTTCATAGGCGCGCTTCGCCGCGGTTACAGCGGCCTGCAGAGATTCCCGACGGCGTTGTTCCTTGGCGTAGGCCACCAGTGCATTTTCCACCTCCTCCTGGGCCTTGAGCACGGCAGATTCGTATTGGATCAGTGCCTGCTTCTGGCGGGCGGTCTGCGCCTGGATATTCTGCCGAATGGCACCCGCATGGAAGATTTTCCAGGAGAAGCTTGGGCCGATGCCCCAGGTCCGGCTGGCCCATTCCCAAAGACTGCCGCTCGAAATGGATTCGAGCCCGATAGAGCCGAACAGGAGGAACCTGGGGTAGAGGTCTGCTGTGGCCACACCGATCCGGGCCGTTTGTGCGGCGAGGTTCTGTTCAGCCCTCCGGATATCAGGACGGTGCCTCAGGGTCTCCGCTGGAATTCCGACAGCCACCGTCACCGGGAGCACAGGAATGGGCCTTGCCTTCGTCAGCTCCTGGTGCATCGCGCCGGGCCTCTCGCCGAGGAGGACCGCCAGCCTGTTTTTTGCCTTTTCCAGGCCGGTCTCCAGGGCCGGGATCTGGGAATGGGTACTCTCGAGGATATAATGGGACTGCTGCACCGCAAGTTCATCAATGAGCCCGGCGTGGTAGCGGGAAAGGTTCAGTTCATAGATATCCTGTTGGGCCTTCAGGTTCGCCTTGACTGCGGAAAGCTGTGCCTGCAGGGTTCGGACATCCACATAGTTCAGGGCCACTTCGGCCAGCAGGCTCACCAGTACATCGTGAAGAGCTTCCTGTGTAGCTTCAAGGTCCGCCTGGGCCGCTTCTATGGAGCGACGGATACCGCCGAAAATATCCAGTTCCCAATTTGCATCAAATCCTGCGGAATAGAGATTTCTTGTCTCTCCCGTGCCGCTGTTTTCACTGCTGCGTCTTCTCGTTACGGATCCCGAACCATCCAGGGTAGGGAAGCGCCCGGAGGCTTGAATGGTCCGCAGGGCACGGGCCTCCAGTATCCTGGCGGCGGCAGCTTTCAGATCAAGATTTCCCTCCACTGCCCGCTTTTCCAGATCACTCAGCGCAGGATCACCGAGAACGGTCCACCATTGGGCAAGTGTTTCAGGATTCGACTGAACTGCGCTTAAGCCGTTCTCCAACTTTGTGTGCCATTTCTTCGGCGCCTTAGTCTCCATTTTTGTGTAGTTCGGCCCCACTGCCGCGCACCCGGTTATAGTCATCCCGATCATGAGTGCGGGAAGGATAGGCGGAAAGAAACATTTCCTGAGCATACCTGCTTTCTTGCAGTACTGTTTTCTACATTCCATTCTATTATGACCCTGCGCTATTGTTTTTGATGTTCATCAACCGGTTCGGCTGCCGTCTTCTTGCTGTGACGCTGCAGCCAGGCACCGGTCTTTTCTCCTAGTGACTGAAACACGTAATACAGTGGCGGGATGAGAAAAATTCCCAACAGAGTAGCCGCAACCATGCCCGAAAAGACCGTGGTACCCACTGCCCGCCGGCTACCGGCACCGGCGCCGGTGGCAACGACCATGGGTGCTACCCCTAGAATAAAGGTGAAGGCAGTCATGAGCACGGGCCGGAAGCGGATCCGTGCCCCTTCCAAAGCTGCCTTGTACGCGGACAGCCCCTGTTCCCGCCGGTCTTTGGCAAATTCCACGATGAGAATGGCATTCTTGGCGGCCAATCCCACCAGGAGAACCAGGCCGATCTGGGCATAGATGCTGAAGTTCAAATGGAGAATCCAGAGCCCCGCCAATGCGCCCAGGCTCGCCACGGGAATAGAGAAGATGATGGAAAGGGGAATTGTCCAACTCTCATATTGCCCCACCAGGAAAAGATAACCGAAGACCAGCACCAGGGCGAACAGCATGCCCACCTTGCCGCTGGCTTTGCGCTCTTGAAAGGACATGGAAGACCAGTCAAAACCGTAGCCGGGAGGCAGGGTTTTTGAGGCCAACCGTTCCATGGCCGCCATGGCTTGGCTGGAAGAAAAGCCCGGGGCGGCACCACCGTTGATCTGGACACTGGTGAACTGGTTATAACGGTAGACGAGTTGAGGTGCCAAAATAGTCGACAAGGTGACCAGATTCCTCAAAGAGACCATGTGCCCGTCGTTGCTGCGGACGTACAAACGGTTGATGTCGTTCACCGTGTCACGAAACGGCGCATCGGCTTGGACTTTGACCTGGTAGGTGCGGCCATAGAGGTTGAAATCATTGGCATACCCTGATCCCAGTTGCCTCTGAAGGGTCGAAAAGATTCGGCTTACCGGGACCTTCAGGGTCTCAGCGCGGGTGCGGTCAAGGTTGACGAAGATTTGGGGGGTGTTCGCCGTGTACGTGGAGAATACCCGCATCAGCGTTGGGTCCTGATTTGCCGCAATGACCAGAGCCCGGGTGGTGGCGGCAATTTCCCGGGGCGGTTGGTCTTTAAGGGCCTGAAGGCGGAAGTCGAAGCCGCCGGTTCTGCCGAGACCCCGAATGGGTGACGGAGCAAAGGCGAAAATATTGGCCGAGGAGATGGCAGCCAGCCTTCCTTGTGCCTGGCCGACAATGGCCTGTAGTCGGAGATCGGGCCGGTTCCGTTCATCCCACGGCTTCAGGACCACAATGCCAAACCCTACGTTCTCAGCGGTACCGCTGAGCAGACTGAATCCACTGACTCCAAGGACGTCATCGACACCCTTGATGTCCTGAAGGGCAAGGGTTACCTGTTCCATGACCTTGTTTGTGCGGGCAAGGGAGGCTCCCTCGGGGAGTTGGGCGTTGATAAAGAAGGCGCCCTGGTCTTCCTGGGGCAGGAAACTGGACGGGCTGTGGGTAAACAGGAAATAGGCCCCACCGATCACTCCGCCAAAAATCAGCAGTGCAACAACCAACCGCCGGATGAGAAAAGCGGCGCCTGCCACGTAACCATTTCGTGAGGCGGCCAGTGCACGATTAAACCAGGCAAAAGGCCCATGCTTGGGAATCCTGTGTTTTTTGAGGAGGACGGCGCACAGGGCGGGGCTCAGGGTCAGGGCGTTAATAGCCGATATCACCACGGAGGTACAGACGGTAACGGCGAACTGCTTGTAGAGTTGCCCTGTGATCCCGGGCATGAACCCCACGGGCACAAACACGGCGAGGAGGACCAGGGTGGTGGCGACAATGGGACCGGTCACCTGGCCCATGGCCCGGATGGTGGCCTCCTTGGGACCCAGCTTTCGTTTGTCCATGACCCGGTAGACATTCTCCACCACAACAATCGCGTCGTCCACCACCAGGCCGATGGCCATGATCAGGGCAAAAAGCGAGATGGTATTGGCGGTGTACCCCAGGGCCAGCAGCACACCAAATGTGCCGATCAGCGAGACCGGGATGGTGACCGTGGGCACCAGGGTCGCACGCCAGTCCTGCAGGAAGATGTAATTCACGAAGAGAACCAGGAGGAAGGTCAAAATCAGGGTAAACTCAATTTCATGAATAGCGGCGGAGACATACTTCGTGGTGTCGTAAATGACTTTGTATTCTACGTCGTTTGGCATGCGCTTAGCAAGGTCCTTGAGTTCGGCTCGCACTGCCTTCATGGTGTCAAGGGCGTTGGCGTTTGAAGAACGGTAGACAGCCATTCCCAGGGCAGGTGCTCCGTTTATGGTGGAGCGGCTCCCGTAATTTTTTGCCCCCAGTTCCACCCGGGCAATATCCCGGATGCGCACGAGACCGCCTTGCTCATTGCTGCGCACGATAATGTTCTTGAATTCTTCAACAGTCTTGAGACGTCCTTTTGCCCGGAGGGTGTACTGGAGTTGCTGCATTTTCGTCGCGGGTGCCGTCCCGATGGAACCAACGGCCGCCTGGACGTTCTGCTGGCGGATGGCCGTGATCACATCATCGGCGGTAAGGCCTCTTGCCGTCAAACTATCGGGGTCCATCCAGATGCGCATGCTGTATTCAAACTCACCGAAAATAAAGACATCACTGACACCGTCGAGACGCACCAGCGCGTCTTTGACGTTCTTGCTCACATAGTTGCTCAGGAAGAGCTTGTTCCGGGTCCCCTTGGGAGAAATGAAAACCACCGCCCCCAGGATATCGGTAGACCGCTTTCGCACGGTGATGCCCTGGGCCGCCACAGCCTGCGGCAGTTTTGGGGTGGCGAGCTGTACCCGGTTCTGGAGATTGATCTGATCGATGTCCGGGTCCGTGCCCACGGCGAAGGTGACCGACAGGCTGTATCCGCCGTTGTTGGAACAGCTCGACGACATATAGAGCATCTTGTCCACGCCGTTGACCTCTTTTTCGATGGGTGCGGCCACGGTATCGGCCACCACCCTGGCGTTTGCCCCCGGGTAGACCGCGCTCACCCGGATCACCGGGGGGGTGATAGGGGGATACTGGGCCACCGGGATGTTAAACAGGGCGATGAGACCGGCAAGGGTGATAATAACGAACACCACCACGGCAAGGCGCGGTCGTTCGATGAAGATCCTTGAAAACATGAATTACCTCCCCTGCTCCTTGGTGGTCGTGGTAGTCTTCACGGTCTGGCCGGGACGGACCTTCTGTACCCCTTGGACGATGATTACTTCTCCCTTGTTGAGTCCCGATTCGATCGCCCAAAATGAATCTACAAAAGGCCCTGTCTTGACCCGCCGCTGCACTACCTTGCTCTGCTCGTCAACCACCAGAACATAGGGGCCTTGGCGGTCTTCCTGGATTGCGGATTGGGGGACCACCGGCAGAATCCTGGGCTTGCTTTTGCTGATCAGAACGGTCACGTACTGTCCCGGCAGAAGAAGACCTTCGGGGTTTTTAAAAACCGCCCGGACCGCGATGGTCCCGGTACGCGCATCAACCTCGTTGTCCACAAAGTCAATCTTCCCGGCGAGTTTATACACCTTGCCATCGGCCATTCTGATACGGGGCACGAGGAGGGGGTTTTTCCGGCGTTGAATTGCATCTTTGAGGGCTGCCCGTACCGCTGAAAGATCGTTTTCGCCGATAGAATAGACCACCCGAATGGGATTCAACTGCACAATGCGGGCAAGGGCGCCTGACGTCGGGCCGACCAGATTCCCCCGGGTAAATTTTGTGCGGCCGATTCGGCCGCTTATGGGGGCCTTGACGGTGGTATAGCCGAGGTCCAGTTCCGATCGCTCAAGGGCTGCCTTGGCCTCTTGGAGCTGGGCCCTGGCCCGGAGTTCCTCGGCTACGGCATTATCAATGTCTGTCGCAGACACACCTCCCGAACGGACGGTTTGTACTCTTTTGAGATACTGCCGGGCCCTGGTAAGAGAGGCCTGTGCCTGGGCCACCCGGGCCCTGTCGGCGTCAACCTTGGCCTGGTAGAGATCCTGCTCGATAACGTAAAGGAGATCCCCTGCATGCACAAAAGTACCTTCTCTGAAATTAACCTGTTCCAGAAAACCTTCAACACGTGCGCGGAGGTCCACCTCCTGGACGGCCTCCACGTGACCTACATACTCCACCGGAGGGCTGACATCCCTGACCGTAACGGGAGTGACGCTCACTAGGGGAGGTCTGCCCGCACCCGGCTGGGGCGGTCCGGCTGTTGACCCCGCTGGAAAAACAAAGACAAGGAAAAGGGTAATCACGAAAAAAAACGTGGTATCATGATAGGTTCTGAGTCTTTCCAGCATATTTCGTTCCTCCAAATGATCAGGTTGCGGGAGTAGACAAAAGTGGCCTGCTTTTTATGATTCTGGATTTTTCGCAGGGAAATCTTTGGCCTTTTCCGTATGGTCCCTTATCCCCCGGATTCCCGCCAGGCTGAAACGGGTAATATGTTCCGTCAGTGTTTCCACGTCCCATGGAATCGAGTCCAAGGGCAAAGGCAGACCGTCTGCTGAACCCATTTTGTAGTGTCGTTCACGCATCAACGGGCCGAAGCACTGGGCGTGGACACTCATAAGACAGAGACGGACCTGCTGCTCGGTGGCTTCCGGTCCCAATAGCTCCCGGACAATAGCCGAGAAACCCTGAAAAAAAGGTTCCTTTGCCTTCTGGATCACGGGCGCAAGCAAACCGGTGGGGTTGGCCATTTCCTTGTGCACAATGTCCAGGTCGTGGCTCTGCGGGTCAACGATGCGCTTTATAATGGCAAGAATACGGCCCCGAAGCCGTTCTTCTGCAGCGGCTTTTGGGGCAACACCGCCATCCGGAGGATAGGTCGAGTTGGACTGTTCAAAGGCGAATCGCCAGCTTTCCACATAAAGGGCTTCCTTCCCGCCGAAATGGTAATTGGCAGCCGCCGTGTTGGCCCCGGCCTTGTGGCAGATTTCAGCAATGGTCGCTTCCCGGAAACCTTTTTGTCCAAAAACTGCGCACGCTGCTTCAAGGAGGTTTCGGCGGGTTTCCTGCCCGTCGATCCGCGGTTTTCTCATGAGATGGCTCCCTTTCAAGATTTTGAAGGCTTCTGAATTAATTAGAATATTTACTTAAAATATATATTTGAGATTGTCAAGGTCCTTGTTCCTTCGGCCAAAGAATCCCGGAGAATCTTCAGGTTGTGTTTCCCACGCCTTCTTTGTATGATTGGAAAAAACTCTTAAAATCCTGAATAATACCAAATGGGGTGGAGGAGGAAGCCATGAAAGATCTGAGAATTGCAGTTGTTGGGATAGGCGCAACCGGGGGGGTACTGGCGGCGGCGCTTTTGAGCAAGGACCCTGAAATCGTGCTGGTTGACCCCAGGCCCGGCCTGGGAGAAATAATCCTGGAGCAGGGGCTTAACATCTCCGGTGCCCTCTCGTACAAGGTACCGGTGAAATATTTTCGCCCTCGAATTGGAGAGGTGGAAGAGTTCGCCCCGAATCTCTTTTTCCTTTCCACGAAGACATTCCACCTCCCCCAGGTGCTGGAAGACCTGGAAAGAGTTTTTACGTCCGGTGCAAAGATTGTCAGCACCCACAACGGCCTGGGGACTGAAGATCTCATTGCAGAGCGGTTTGGTGCGGATGCGGCTTTTCGCATGTCTCTCAATTACGGTGTTTCCGTGAAAGGCCCGGGAATTATTGAATCAGCATTTTTTAACCGGCCGAATCACCTGGGAAGTGTGGCACTTGGGAACAGGGATTTCGGGGAGCAAATGGCCGAGCTGTTGACCGGGTGTGGACTGGATACTGAATTTGTGGATGACATCAAGCTTTATGTGTGGAAAAAGATGATCATGAAATGTA
>QMLQ01000140.1 GCA_003646815.1 Deltaproteobacteria bacterium
TATTGCTGTGGGTGAAGACAAAGGCGTTTGTATCCATTGTGTCAGGATAAACGTCTTTTTTTTGTCCAGCATTTTCTTGCGCGAAAGGATTAAGACTAAAAATGAATGATCAAGAAAAACCAGTCCTCGCACTTTTTTACTGCCGCAACGTGCCGCAAAGCGGGGAAGCGGAACGGCAGACTCTGGAAGAAAAATACGGCCGGTCCGTCCGGTTTTTTCCGATCCCGTGCAGCGGAAGGCTGGAGCCGGTTCATTTGCTGAAGGCCCTGGAGGAATTTGCTGATGCCGCCTATATTATTGCCTGCCCCGAAGGCACGTGCAGGTATTTTGAGGGAAACCACAGGGCGAAAAAGCGGGTTGAGCGAACAAAGGAAATTATCGGGAGCATAGGCCTTGAAGGAGAGCGGGTCGGAATCGTTGTAGGTTCCAGGGAAGGAACCAAGACCCTTGCTCAGCAGGCGGAAGATCTAACGGCGAGGATTTCTGCGTTGCCCCGGTCGCCTGTCCATGTTCGAAGATAGGGAAAAAAGGAGAAGGTTATGATAACAGCCGAACAAAAGCCCATTGATGAAATTCGGGAAATGATCGCCCCGTACAAACGGGTGCTGGCCGTGGGGTGCGCCTCCTGCGTGGCTGAATGTGCTGCGGGCGGTCAGAAAGAGACGGCCATGCTTGCATCCGCCCTTCGGATGGCTGATAAGATGGAAGGTGAGGAGAGGCTGATCGAAGAAATGACCATTGATCGCCAGTGCGTCAAGGAATTTGTCCTGCTGCTCGATGACGTTCTTGATAAATACGACGCGGTCCTGTCCCTGGGATGCGGGGCGGGCGTACAAGCGGTGGCGGATATGTACCCTGAGGTGCCGGTTGTCCCCGCCCTGAATACGGAATTCATGGGCGAGACCAAGGACCAGGGGTACTGGACAGAGTCCTGCCTGGGATGCGGGGACTGCATGCTCTACTATTTCGGCGGGGTGTGTCCCCTTGCCCGCTGTTCCAAGCATCTCCTCAACGGACCGTGCGGCGGATCCATGAACGGCCGATGTGAAGTGGATCCTGATGTCCCCTGCGCTTGGCAATTGATCATAGAGCGCCTTGAGAAGTTCGGGGCGCTGGAACGGCTGGAAATGATATATCCACCGAAGGACTGGTCATTGAAACAGGGGAGAGGTCCCCGGAAGATCGTGAGGGAGGATCAGCAAAAGTGAAAAACGCAAGCCGACTAAAAAGAGTTCTTGATGCCGGGGAGTTTGCCGTAACCGCTGAATGCGGGCCTCCAAAAGGGGCAGACTCGGAGGTGATTTTAAAGAAAGGGGAAAAGCTCAAAGGGTATGTGGATGCGGTGAATGTTACGGACAACCAGACGGCCATTGTCCGGATGTCCAGCCTCGCGGCATGCGCCCTTTTGAAGAGTGCCGGATTGGATCCCGTGCTGCAGATGGTGGTGAGGGACCGGAACCGCATCGCGCTTCAGTCTGATATTCTCGGAGCTTCTGCACTGGGCATCCGGAATGTCCTCTGCCTTTCAGGAGATCATCAATGTTTTGGAAACCAGCCCCAGGCAGCAGGAGTCTTTGACCTCGATTCCATCCAGTTCGTGGAAGCCGTGAGAAACATGCGGGATATGGGTGTCATCGTGGGAGGGGAGGCGCTGGATGGAGCACCTGATCTCTTTATCGGGGCGGCGGCAAATCCTTTTGGCGATCCCCAGGGCTTCCGGGCCATCAGGCTGGGGAAAAAGGTGAGGGCAGGGGCCGACTTTATCCAGACCCAGTGTATCTACAACCTGGAGCGATTTGAGACGTGGCTCCGGATGGCGCATGACAAGGGCCTCACGGAAAAGACGGCCATCCTGGGCGGAGTGACCCCGCTCAAGTCCGCCGGCATGGCGAGGTATATGAAAAACAAGGTGTCCGGAATGGATATCCCCGACGCCGTGATCAAGAGGATGGAAGGCGTTTCCAAGGAGAACCAGCGGGAAGAAGGCGTCAGGATCTGTGTCGAAACCATAGAGCGGCTGAAGGAGTTGAACGGGGTCAGAGGTGTCCACATCATGGCCATTGAATGGGAGGAAGCGGTCGCAGGTATTGTGGAAAAGGCCGGGCTGTTTCCGAGACCGGCCCTGGGCGAAGGGTAGGAGGATTCCTATGCCGGCCAAATATGTTATCCATACGAAAATGGTCCCGCACCGCTTTGAACCAATTACGAGATCCGGCGTTATCGCGTGGGAGGAAGGGTGTTTGAAGTGCGCGGTATGTGTCAAGACTCTCTGCATTTACCATGTCTATGATCATCGAGGATTGAATGCATACCAGATGATCGATTCCATTGACAACGAATGTATGAATTGCTTCAGGTGCGTCCAGAGCTGTCCCAAGGAACTGATCCACAAGTCACTCAACCCTGAATTTGAGGCCATTGGAGACGGATACTGGATACCCAATATCATCAGTAAGCTGTGGTATCAGGCGGAGACGGGCAAAATCCCCGTATCCGGAGCAGGGTACCCCGGCCCGTTCAGCGGACCGGGGTTTGATTCCATGTGGACGGATATGTCGGAAATCGTCCGTCCCACGAGAGATGGGATTCACGGGCGGGAATACATCAGTACCGGGGTGGACATCGGGAGGAAACCGACCTGCCTCACGTTCAGCAGAGACGGGAAACTGGAAGGGGAAGTCACCGGGATCATCAATATACCTCTCCCCATTATGCTGCGGGTCCCCTCTTTCGGGTCCATTGCCCCTGAAACGGTCAAAGGCTGGGCCATGGCCGCAAAACGTTTGGCCACCATGCTGGCTGTTTCTGAAGAGATGGTTGGCCCGGATCTTGAAGACTTTGCGGGCACTCTTGTCCCGATTGTAAAAGAAAGGCCTTTTCAGGAGGTGGGGATTTCAGGGAAACACGCGATGGTGGAAGTGGACAGGGCCACTGCGGAAGCAGCCTCTCGGGAAGATATTGCACGCGCAGGTTCAAGCGTGATCCCCGTCGTTACCATGCCTCTGGAGAAAGGGATCGAAGAACGCGCCTTTGCGCTTGTGAAAAAGGGCTTCTCTGTTCTCCACATTGAAGGGAGCAGACAGTCCACGTTTCAGGATAGTCCTTCCCTCTTCTTGAAGGACGGGGTGAGGGCGGTGCACCTGAAACTTATCGAAGAGAATGCGCGGGATCAGGTTACCCTCCTTGCCAGCGGGGGCCTGGCAATGGCCGAGCATGTGGCGAAGGTTATTATCTGTGGGGCCGACGCCGTCTATGTGGATTTTCCTCTCCTGGTGGCCCTGGAATGCCGCATGTGCCGACGGTGCAGAAAAGGGCTTTCCTGCCCTGTGCATGTTGAGGAGGCTTCTCCTGAGTGGGTGGCGCTGCGGACCATCAATCTCCTGGGAGCGTGGCATAACCAGCTGCTTGAAGTCATGGGAGCCATGGGGATCAGGGATGCGCGGCGACTTCGCGGTGAAGCGGGAAGAGCCATGTTTTTCGAAGATCTGGATGAGAGCACGTTTGGATCCCTGGGAGAGCTGGAGGAGGGATATGAACTTGAATAACACGAGTGATTTTATCTATCCGGAAGTGGTGGAAACACCTTCCCGGTTCAGGAACCCCATCGGGAAATACCGCTTGCACCGAACCGATGACTGCATTGCCTGTGGGAAATGCGTGGAGCTATGCCCCTACGGTGTTCATGTGATGCGAAGAGGAATGGTGTTTGTCGAGCATCCGTACCGGTGTGTGGGGCCCGACTGCGCAGATCCCTGCTACGAGGCGTGCCCAGAAAACGCCCTTTCACTGAAACGAAACCGGGATTTCGACGCCCTTGGAGATTTTCGATGGACGGCTGATCTGCTCACCAGTACCTGGCACATGGCGGAGTTTGGTCAGGTTCCAAGTGCAGGTCTGGAATATAGAATTGGAGATTCGGGCGGGGGATTTGACAAATTACGCCTGGTACTGCCGAAGGCAGAGAAGAGCAGTGTTGCTGAAGACACCTCACAAGAGCCTGACATGAGTCTTGAGCTGAACCGGAGGGGTGATGACGCCCATGGCATCAGGATACCGGTTCCGTTTTACGGCGGGGGAATGTCGTTTGGATCAGTGAGCATTCATACTATGTTGAGCCGTGTCCGGGCGGCAACCGCGCTCGGGACATTCTGCTGTACGGGTGAAGGCGGATACCCCGACGAACTGATTCCCTACGACGATCACATTATCACCCAGGTGGCCACGGGACTCTTTGGGGTGCGGGAAGAGACCATTCAGCGGGTCAAGATCGTGGAGTTTAAATATGCGCAGGGGGCGAAACCGGGGTTGGGAGGCCATCTCCTTGGCGACAAGGTTACTCCCAGCGTAGCACGTATGCGGGAGGCCGTTGTCGGGTACCCGTTGTTTTCGCCGTTTCCCTTCCACAGTGTCTACTCGGTGGAGGATCACAAGAAGCACGTTGACTGGATAAAGGCCATGAACCCGAAGGCCCTGGTCTCAGTCAAGGTTTCCACCCCGACCGACGTAGATATGGTTGCGGTTGGGAGCTATTACGCCGGTGCCCATATCATTCATCTTGACGGGAGCTACGGGGGCACCGGAGCGGCGCCTGATATTGCAAAGAAAAATATCGCAATGCCTATCGAATATGCCCTGCCCAAGGTACACCGGTTCCTGGAAGAAGAAGGGGTGCGGGACAAGATTACGGTCATTGCCAGCGGGGGCATCAGGACTCCCCATGACATAGCCAAGACGATCGCCCTGGGTGCGGATGGTGTCTGCATCGGAACTGCCGACCTGGTAGCCCTGGAGTGCGTCAGGTGTCACAATTGTGAGAGCGGAAGAGGGTGCGCGCGGGGTATCGCAACCACGGACCCTGAACTCATGGAGCAGGTGAGTGTCGATTGGGGAACCCAGCGGATTGTTAACATGTACCTGGCCTGGATAAGAGAACTGGCCCGTATCCTGAAGCGGTTGAACATGAAGAGCATCCGGGAACTCGTGGGCAGGACCGATTGCCTGGTACACCTGGATTATATGAAAAAAAAGATTCGGCAGGATAACAGGACAGGATAATTTAATGCGTTGTCGCAACCGGGATCTTCTGCGGTATGAGCAAGCAGCGTTCACTCTGCGTATGGCAGAAGGGCAGGCAAGACCGAGATAAGGAAAGTGGTGACAGGAACTATGGATCGAAGCGAAATTATTGGCAGTATTATTGATTCGAGGAAACATCTGGTCGAGGATATTTCATCTCATCCCCATCTCGGGCCCGAGGCTGAGGAGGGGGGCTGCGGGGTAACGGGATTTGCCTGCAACATCCCTGTACGGGGCAAACACATTTTTGAGCCGTCCCGCCAAATGCATAACCGGGGAAACGGGCGCGGGGGTGGTATTGCTGCCATGGGATTCGATCATGAAGCGCTGGGTATATCAGAAGAGATGCTGGAAAAGGATTACCTTTTCCATATCGCTGTGCTTGATGAAGGAGTGACCGCTGATCTGGAGGATCGTTTTATCAAGCCGTATTTCAGGATAGATCACGCGGAGAAACTCTGCCACGTGGAGGATTACCGCGATATCTCCGGCCTTGCGGTCAAGCCGCCGGAGGTGAACCGCTACCTGGTTCGTGTGAAGCCGGAAGTGCTCCGGACCTTTGTGCAAGAACGGAACCTGGAAGGGTTGAGTGCGCGGCAGGCGGAGGACGAGTTCGTCTACCAGAACAGTTACAGGATCAACAGGACCTATTACGATGCCACCCGTGAACAACGAGCCTTTGTGATGTCCCATGGGAGGAATTTTTTCATCCTGAAGATTGTGGGCTATGCGGAACAGGTGGTTGAGTACTACAAGTTGGATGATTTCAGGGCGCACATCTGGATCGCACACCAGCGCTACCCCACCAAAGGCCGTGTATGGCATCCTGGGGGTGCTCACCCGTTTATCGGCCTGAACGAGGCACTGGTACACAACGGCGATTTTGCCAATTATCATTCGGTGACCGAGTACCTCAAGCAGAGTAATATTTTTCCCCTGTTCCTGACCGATACCGAGGTTTCGGTCCTGCTCTTTGATCTCTACAGCCGTACCTATCGATATCCCCTTGAGTATGTGATCGAGGCCCTGGCCCCTACCATGGAACGTGATTTTGATCAGCTCCCTGAAGAAAAACAGCGAATATACCGTGCCCTTCAGGCAGCGCATATCCACGGATCTCCGGACGGTCCCTGGTTCTTTATTGTGGCCCGGAACGATACGGAAAATGATCGGCTGCAGCTCATCGGTATAACCGACACCTCCATGCTCCGGCCCCAGGTATTCGCCCTCCATGACGGTGAGGTGCAGGTGGGGCTTGTGTGCTCGGAAAAACAGGCCATCGACGCAACCCTGCGGAGCCTCGCCGAGGAAGACACCCGGGTTGGAACGGTGGCGGACCGCTACTGGAATGCAAGGGGCGGAAGCTATACGGACGGAGGAGCATTTGTCTTCAACCTTGACAGAAAAAGCGAGGGCGGCAGCGATCGAATACTTTCCTGTGCTGACAAGTTCGGGCGTGAAATCCGGGTGGCGGAAAACCAGGAGCCCTATATGCCGGAACGGGTGTACGAGGTTGCAGGAGAACGGGATACCATGCAATCAGAATTGTCCTCCTCCCTGGCGGCTGGGCAGGCTGATGTGTGTTTTGAATTCATAAAAAGCCTCCTGGAAAAACCGGGGTATGGCTATTTCGTGGAGTGCCTCAAGTGGCTGGGGGAGGGCGCCTCATCGAATGAAACAAGCTTTTCCGCGGCATTTGAAACCCTGACCTTGCTCCTGGACCGTCGGTATCCCACATTTGATAAAAAGCGCCGCTCCATATTGCAGCTTGTTCACCAGCGGCTTGAATCCCTGCTGCGAGGATTGCCTCTTCTTTCTGCTGGTAGCGATGATGGCAGTGTCTACCGGATCATTGACTGGGAATCGAGGGACTCCCTCAGGAAACCCTCCTTTTCTGAAAAGGTTCTGGTTATTGATGGTTCCCTGTTTCCTGCGGAAGGAGACCAGTGTGACAGCCGCCTGATGGCGAATGCGTATGGCCTTGGCTGGAAACGATTTGTCGTTTTCGGCCTCCGCGGTCAGCGATTCCACGGGTGCGGGTTCGGACCCGATTCCGGTGGGGTACGGATTGACGTGTACGGGAGTTCCGGGGATTACCTGGGGTCAGGGATTGACGGCCTTTCCATCCGCGTCCACGGCAATGGACAGGATCAGCTTGGCCAGATCATGAAATCAGGTAAGATGGTGATCTACGGCGACACGGGCCAGACGTTCATGTACGGGGCAAAAGGGGGCGAGGTGTACATCATGGGAAACGCGGCGGGCCGGCCGCTCATTAACGCAGTGGGAAGACCGCGCGTGGTTATCAACGGAACGTGCCTGGACTACCTGGCTGAATCGTTTATGGCGGGGGATCCCCATAACGGCGGTGGTTTCGTGGTGTTGAACGGCATCACGTTCGATGATGATGGAAATGTATTGCCCCAGGAAACCCCGTATCCTGGCTCCAATCTCTTCTCCCTTGCCTCGGGCGGGGCGATTTACGTCAGAGATCCGCACGCACAGGTGGATGAGCAGCAGCTCAACGGGGGAGAAATAGTGGATTTGGATGAAAAAGACTGGGATCTGATCCGGCCCTATCTCGAAGAAAATGAGCGGCTCTTCGGTATTTCCATTGAAAAAGATCTCCTGCGCGTGGATGGCCAAGTGCGAGACCCCTTGAACGTGTATCGAAAAGTGAGGCCCATGCAGGAGCACGAAGTTGAACGGGACGGCCTGGAGGAGTGGGGAAAGTAGATTTACTTTTGGGCTGCGCATCGGGAAAGAGCCCGTAGGAAGCGGACGTATCGGGCTGCTTCCGGCGGGCCGGGTCCATGGCTCCCTGAGGCCGCCCAGCGGGCAATTTTTTCATTGGAGTACCCGAGATCAAAACCCGCAAGGATCGGATCCACCAGTTCATATGGTCCCAGAATCTCCTCGTCATAAATTCCTCCAAAGCCCGGAGAGGGCCGCTGGGCGATGATTTCGGCGGGAAGTCCCAGGTACCGGGCCACAGCAATGACCTGCGTTTTGTAGAGCCCTGCGATGGGAGCTGCGTCTCCCATGCGCGTGTCGTCTACTCCCTGTTCCACGAAGTATCCAAGCATCGCCTCTGTGCGGTTCGCGCAGATGACCACCACCAGTCCCCGCTCCACTGCAAATGCCTTCAGCCGCGCAATCCTGATGCGGTGGTGGAGGGTGAGGAGTTCAAGGTGGTTCATGGCCCA
>QMLQ01000141.1 GCA_003646815.1 Deltaproteobacteria bacterium
GTATGGGGGTCATCTTCGTATCCCATGGCCGTGCTGTTGACATCATCCTTCGCGGGAATGAGGAGCAGAAAAGGGCCTATCTTCCCATCATGGCAAAGGGTCACTTGGGGGCCATCGCCATGACCGAAGAAAAGGCAGGGTCTGATGCAAGCGCCATAGGCCTGATGGCGAAAAGGACAGGAGATCATTTTCTGTTTAACGGGGAAAAGATCTTTATCTCCAACAGCGGTCTGGCAGACATATATACCATCCTTGCCAGGACGAGCGAGGAAAAAGGACCTCGTTCCTTAAGTGTATTCGTGGTGGAGGATGGCACAGAAGGATTTTCCATAAAAGACCTCCCTGAAAAGGGCGGGTTGAAGGTGCTGCCCACGGGGAGACTTCTTTTCGATGATTCGCCCGTGCCCCTGAAAAACCTGATTGGAGACGAGGGTAAAGGCCTCCTGCTGACCCTTGACGTGATTGACAGGGGGAGGATCCATATCGCCGGGATCTGCTGTGGCCTGGCCTATCGGGTCTTTCGCGAGATCTATCACTATGCGCATCGGAGAAGACAGTTTGACCACCCCCTGACGGGGAGCCAGGATGTCAGCTTCCAGATTTCCGAGATGTTCTCCCGGATGAATGCGGCAAGGAGCTTGTGTTTTCATGCCTTAAGGCAGGTCGGCACCCCCTATTACCGGGTAAGTTCTTCCCAGGCAAAACTTTTTGCCACCAGAATGGTCATGGATGTGGCGGCCCGGGCCCAGATACTGATGGGCGGACGGGGGTACCTAAAAAATTCCTTGATAAACCAGTTGAATGGGGATGCCCGGGGTATGGAATATCTGGAAGGTACCTCAAATGTGCAGAAGATGATCATCGGAAGAGAACTCTTCCGGATGTATCACAAGGAAAAGAATAATTTGAGCAATGATTAAGAAAACAAAAAAAGGGGAAAAGTATCATGATCAAACAGGCAATCACAAAGGTCGTGAGGCAGGAAGACCTCACGGAAAAGGAAATGGAGATGGTTATGGGGGAAATTATGACAGGCAATGCCACACCCGCCCAGATCGGGTCATTTGTCACGGCCCTCAGGATCAAGGGAGAGACTGTGGATGAAATCACCGGGGCGGCACGGGTCATGCGGGCAAAGGCCAAGAAGGTCAATGTCAATAACCACCTTGTCAACATTGATCGCGACGAGATCAATATGGATGACGAGACCATCCTGGACACCTGCGGGACCGGAGGCGATGGGACCAATACCTTCAATGTGTCCACGACCACGGCCTTTGTGGCGGCAGGCGCCGGAGTGAAGGTGGCCAAGCACGGGAACAGAGCCGTTTCCAGCCGGTGCGGAAGTGCGGATGTCCTGGAGAATCTGGGTGTTCAACTGGATATCAATGATACGAACGTTGAACGATGCATCCAGGAGATCGGGATAGGGTTTCTCTATGCGCCCCGGTTCCACGGGGCCATGAAATACGCGGCAGGACCACGACATGAGATTGGCCTCAGGACCATCTTCAACCTCCTCGGACCCATTACTAATCCTGCGGGGGCCACGGTCCAGGTCCTGGGACTCTACTCCCCGGATCTCACCAAAACTGTCGCACAGGTCCTGGGGAGACTGGGAACAAAGGAGGCCTTCGTGGTCTGTGGAGAAGGGACCTATGACGAGATCAGTATCTGCGGACCCACCACGGTCTCCCATTTAAAGGGAGGCAACATAGAAACATTCCGGATGACCCCGGAGGAATATGGCTTTCAGAGTGCCGCCCCCGCGGCCATTCGGGGAGGAAATGCCCGGGAGAATGCCCGGATCGTGCGGCAAGTCCTGGACGGCGAAAAGGGGCCGAAACGGGACATGGTGCTCCTCAATGCTGCTGCGGCGTTTCTGGTAGCAGGGCTTGATACGGATTTTCAAGGAGGTGTTGAGAGGGCAAAAGATGCCATTGACTCCGGCAGGGCCAGGGAAAAACTCGATTCCCTTGTACGCTTCACAAATGAATGCAACAGTTTTGTCCGCGAGGAATTGTAGAGGCTTGAAGCCATGCATCCGCGACTGATAGAGATACTGGCTCACAAGCGAAAAGAGATCGCCGCCCTCCGGAAAAGGGGAGCATGGGCGCATCCCCGGCAAACTCCCCTGCCCGTGCCTGATTTCAAGGGAGCGCTGCGTATGCATAAGAGCATAAGTGTCATTGCCGAAATAAAATTTGCTTCACCTTCTGCCGGGCCTATTCGCGAAAAAACCGACACTGTTTCCATCGGGAGGATTTATGAGGAGGCAGGGGCGGCGGCGATTTCCCTGCTCACTGATGACCGATTTTTCAGAGGGGACGTCCGGGATCTTCCATATCTCAAAAAGTCGGTCTCTTTGCCGATACTGCGCAAGGATTTTATCCTGGATCCCTGCCAGGTAACGGAGTCTTTTACGTATGGAGCGGATGCCATCCTCTTGATTGCAAGGATCCTTTCAAAGGGACAGCTCAAAGAATTACTGGATATGTCAAACGAACTGGGAATGACGGCCCTCTCTGAAGTGCACGACGCAGCAGACATTGAGAAAGCAATAGAGGCAGGCGCTGATGTCATAGGCATCAACAACCGGGACCTGGACACGTTCCAGGTGGATCTTGGGACCACCCTTGCCCTTGCACCTCTGGTTCCAAAGGACTGTATTATTGTGAGTGAGAGCGGGATATCCACTGGAAAGGACGTGCGGCTATTGAAAAAACTCGGTGTGGATGCGGTATTGGTCGGAACTGCCCTCATGGGAAGTAAAAACCTCGAGGTGAAGACGAAAGAATTGGTCGAGGCAGCAAGAAGAGAAAAGGGTGAACGGGATGGTAAAAGTCAAGGTCTGCGGCATAACAAACAAATCTGACGCGTTCATGGCGGTGGAGATGGGGGTTGACGCACTCGGATTTATCTTTGCCCGCAGTCCCAGAAGGATACCGCCGGAGGATGCCCGCCGGGTCATCCGGTACCTTCCACCCTTTGTGCAGATCGTTGGCGTATTTGTGAATGAAGAACCGGCAAGGATAAGGGAAATAATGGACTTTTGCGGCCTGGACCTTGCGCAGCTCCACGGGGATGAGCCTCCAGGGATTTGCGAAACGCTCATGCCGAGATCCATGAAGGCTGTCAGGGTTCGTTCCAAATCAAGTCTTGAACAAATCAGTTCCTATGAGGGGAAGGTTCGGGCGCTGCTTCTTGACACCTATTCTGATGCAAAAAGGGGTGGCACGGGAAAGGCATTTGACTGGCACCTTGCAGTGGAGGCGAAAAGAACGGCGATACCGATCATTCTCGCAGGAGGCCTTGATCCATTCAATATTGAGGACGCCATCCTGACTGTGAAGCCGTTTGCAGTGGATATAAACAGCGGGGTGGAACAGGCCCCGGGGAAAAAGAATCGCTTTCTCATGGAGCTGCTGATGGAAAAGGTCGTTGAAATAAACAAGATGGGAGTAATACATGAGTCATAAAGGTTATTACAGGGAATTCGGGGGTGCTTTCATACCAGAGGTCCTTTTTTCTACCATTGAAGAGCTCGCAGACGCTTTCCAGCACACAAAGGAAGATCCCGGGTTCCGGCGGGAATATGAAGAAATCCTGTCCACCTATTCCTGCAGGCCGACGTCCCTCACGTTTGCGGAAAATCTCACGCGCACCTTCGGGAATGCCCGTGTCTATATCAAGCGGGAAGACCTGAACCACACCGGGGCTCATAAGCTAAACAATGTCATGGGTCAGGGGCTCCTTGCAAAGAGGATGGGAAAGAGCAGGGTCATTGCCGAGACAGGCGCAGGCCAGCACGGGGTCGCCACAGCCACCATGGCGGCACGATTCGGTCTCCAGTGCACCATCTATATGGGAGAGATGGACGTTCAGCGCCAAAGGCCGAATGTCTTCTGGATGGAGCAGTTAGGCACCGAGGTAATTCCGGTAAGGGACGGAACCAGGATTTTGAAAGACGCCATCAACCAGGCATTGCGGGACTGGATCACCAACATAGACAGCACCCACTATGTCCTTGGCACTGCCTGCGGTCCTCACCCATTCCCCGAGATGGTCACTTACTTCCAGTCCATTATCGGCAGAGAAGCACGGGAACAGATCATGGAACGTGAGGGAAGGCTGCCGACCCGGGTGTATGCGTGCGTGGGAGGGGGCTCCAATGCCCTAGGGATCTTCAATGCCTTCCTTGATGATCCGGTAGAACTTGTGGGAGTTGAGGCAGGAGGCCGAGGGCTTGATTCGGGAAAACATGCGGCCCGCCTTGCATCTACGGATGGCAGCATCGGCGTAGCCCACGGATACAAGACCTATTTTCTCCAGGACAGGGATGGCCAGATGAAAGAGACCCATAGCGTGGCCGCAGGACTGGATTATGTGGGGGTATCTCCAGTCCTTTCAGCCATGAGAGACAAGCGCCGTATCCGGTTTGAGGCTGCCACCGACGAGGAGGTCTTGAAGGCCTTTTCCCTGGTTGTGAGGAAAGAAGGTTTGGTGCCTGCACTGGAATCGGCCCACGCCTTTGCGCAGGCCTTCAAGGAGCTTCCTGATCTCAGCGAGGATGACATCATCTTGATCAACCAGTCAGGCCGGGGGGACAAGGATATTTTCACAATAGCGGATGCCCTTCATGATCCGGGCTGGGAGGCATTTATAAAGGGAAAGGCGGAGGAATACGGTGCTTGAATCCTACATCAGGGCGAAGAGAGAAGAGAAAGAAATTCTTTTGATGACGCATATCGTCCTGGGATATCCCTCGTTCGAGGATTGCTTCCAAATTATAGAAACTATGGTGGATGCAGGCGTGGATCTCATGGAGCTGCAGATCCCTTTTTCAGAACCTATTGCGGACGGCCCCGTAATCCTCAAGGCGAACAGCAAAGCCCTGGAGCGGGGGGTGACGGTCAGCGAATGCCTGGACTTTGCCGGAAAAGTCGCTCGCAGCTTTGACATTCCCTTTCTCATCATGAGCTACTACAACATCCTCTTCAAGCGCGGGATGGAACAATTTGTATCCCTCATGGTCGACAAATATCTGCGCGGGGCCATTGTCCCTGATCTCCCACCCGAAGAGGCAGACGAGTATGTGGGAGCGATGGCCTCGAAAGGCCTTGCACCCGTCTTTATCTTTTCACCCGGGACTCCGGTAAAGAGAATGGACTATATTGCTTCCTTTGCACGGGGTTTTATTTATTGTGTCGCCAGAAAAGGCATTACCGGGGCTATAACAGACTTCTCTGATGAGTTAGACCAATACCTTGCTCGATGCCGGAGTGCCACTTCCCTGCCTCTGGCTGTGGGATTTGGGGTCAAGGAAAAGGCCGATATCAAGTTCCTGAAAGGTAAGGCGGATATTGCCGTCATCGGCACACAAAGCATCCGCATCATGAAAGAGCGGGGAATCAGCGCCGTAGGCGAGTTTATCAAGGGAATCCGGTAGCGGATCCATGATCCATATGCCTGTCACAAGTTTTACGTTGGCGTTGGAAGGCCATTGATGAATGGTCCATGGCCTTCCCTGTTTTCACAAATATGTGGTTCACTTTGGATAGGGTTAGGTGCTATAATTCCCGCCGCTACCAGCACGTTACCAATAGATTCCACGTGGACGAGGGGGATGAAGTGGAGCGTTATTTCAATAAGGAAGTCCAAGAAGCCAGCATTTTGGACCCTGCCGATGGATTTCAGGAAAAAGTCATAGAGATCGAGGTCCGTAGCGACCTCTTCACCGGTTCAAAGGCCCGCGTTTTGACTCACCGCTGGCGCATACCCAAAGATTTACCTGATTCGTCGACCTTTTCACCGTCTGAAAAGAAATGCCCGTTTTGTTCCGAGAACAGAGAGATATCAACGCCCAAGTTTCCAGATTCCATGGTACCTGGGGGGCGAATACGGCAGGGCCGGGCAACGGTTGTGCCCAATGCCTTCCCCTACAGCCGTTACAATGCAGTGGTCATTCTCTCCGAGGATCATTTCCTTCCCTTAGATAAATTTACACCTGACATCCTCTATGAGGGATTTCAAGCGGCTCTTTCATATATAAACCAGATCCGACAGTTCGATGACAAGGTTGCTTATGCCTCCATCAATTGGAATTACATGCCTCCTGCTGGTGGGGGGATCATCCATCCCCATTTTCAGATCGTGGTGGATAAGCATCCAACCAGGTTTCACCAAAGGCTCGTTGCAGAAAGTCTCGAATATCACATGACGCAGGAAAAGAATTACTGGGCTGACCTTCTATCCTTTGAGGAAAAGAAAAAAGAGAGATTCATCCTTCGCTCTGGGCACATTGTCTTCCTTGCAACCTACTGTCCACAGGGAATGCTCGGGGAGGTGCTCGCCTTATTTGAGAAGGTCCGCACCCTGGATGAAGTGGGAAAGGAGGGGTGGAAGTGTTTTTCCGAGGGGCTTTGCAGTATCCTTTCTTCCTTTCACCAGATGCACTTTGACAGTCTCAACATGACCCTCCTTGCCAATATAGACAACTCCGGCCATTTCTGGACCCAGGCCAGGCTTATTCCAAGGATGAGTATCCCACCCCTTGGAATCAGTGATGTGAACTATTTTGAAAAGGGTCATGATGAAGTGATCACGGTTATTTCACCTGAAGAACTGGCTGAAAATATCAGGGCTCTGCTTTGAAGACAAGCTTCAGGAAACACAAAAGCTGAGGGATAGTTTTGCTTGAATTGACTGCGATATTTGGAGGATCTTTTGCGCTGGCCCTTTCCGGCGCCCTGATGCCGGGGCCTCTCCTGACCGTCACTGTTTCCGAATCGGTCCGGACAGGATTCAAGGCCGGGCCGCTCCTCATCACGGGACATGCCCTCTTGGAGTCCTTATTGGTCATCGCCATTGTCCTGGGGCTGGCCCCTTTTCTCAAGGCCCCCCTGGTCATGGGCATTATCGCGCTTGTGGGGGGCGGGATGCTCCTCTGGATGGGAGTTGATATGGTACGGAGTGCTGGCGGTCTTTCCTTGAAGAAAGAAAGGGTTTCGAATCCGTCAAGGGCAACCGCCCGCCCTGTCTTGATCGGCATCCTTGCGAGCATCTCCAATCCCTACTGGACCCTCTGGTGGGCGACCATAGGCCTTGGATACCTGATAGCTGCCATGAAGTTTGGTTTCCTGGGGGTTGCCATCTTTTTTGCAGGTCACATCACTGCCGATTATGCCTGGTATGCGCTTATTTCACTCGGAATAAGCCGGGGCAAGCGGCTCCTCAAGGATAAAACTTATCAGGTTATGATCCGGATCTGCGGGCTTTTTCTTGTTGGGTTCGGGGCATGGTTTCTCTTTTCTGCCAGGGGATACATGGCCAAAGCAGGTTTTTAAAAGAGGAGGCAACCTATGATGAATCCTTACGAGGTTCTTGGGATATCAATTGACGCGGATAATTCTGCGATTGCAGATGCTTATTTACTGCGCATATGGCAGTATCCCCCTAAAAGGTGCCCTGAAAAATTCAAGGAAATCAATGAGGCTTATGAGAAGATAAAGAACAGGAAAAGCCGTCTTGAATATTATCTATGTAATCGTGAGGAAAGGCCTGGAATCTTCCATTTGGGCCACTGATCTCGTTCCTTATTTCGGATGCATTTGGACGGCGTCTTTTGTCGGCTCCTTTATGCACAGGATAGACATTTCATGGAGGTGAAAAAATGACAACGATGGATGAGAAGGTGCGAGAGGCTATTTTCAGCCACGTTGCAAAGGAACCATTTGCCCGGAAATCCCGGTTGACACTTGTCGAATTGGATGAAGGCTATTCAAAGGTGGAAATGACCTTTACGCCGGATATGGAAAATATTTTCGGCATGGCCCATGGCGGGGCCCTTTTTGCCCTCATCGATGAAGCCTTCGAGACAGCCAGTAATTCGCACGGAACCATGGCAGTGGCTTTGAATATGACGGTAACCTACCTGGCAGCGCCTTTCCCTGGAAGCAGACTTACAGCCGAGGCAAGAGAATTCAGCAGGACCCGAAAGACCGCCAATTATGACATCAAAGTCCATGACGATGAAAACCGGCTGATCGCTTCGTGCCAGGCCCTTGTATTTCGGAAAGGAACGGATCTCCCTTTTCTTTAAGGCCGTCTGCCGCACTAAGGTGGATCCCCGGTTAAGTTGGATGCCTTTAACCAGCGACTACGCCAAAAGAAACTACCAGGTGTATGAAAGGCTGATGGAGCCAAAGGACTGATTGTCTTCCTGCCCCTTAAATTCCTTTGTCCGCAGGACCCGGGCCAGA
>QMLQ01000142.1 GCA_003646815.1 Deltaproteobacteria bacterium
AAGCACGCGCCCAGCGCCAGCGCCCACCAGAGTTGATCACCGGCCCCGGGAATAACTTCACTGAGATAAGCGACAATGGGAAGCATGGTAGCCGTAAAAGGAATATTATCCACAAAAGCGGAAGCGATGGCTGCAACCCATATAATCAGGGTGACCGAAATGACAAAGTTCCCATGAGACAGATGTACGACCCAATCGGCAATGAGGGCAAGGAGCCCGGTTTCTTCCACAGCGCCGACAATAATGAAAAGGAAAATAAAAAACATCAGGGTAGGCCACTCGATGTCCTTTTCAATGAGGTGAATAAGATTAATCTTTTCCGTGAGAATAGCGATTGTAGCCAGGATTGCCGCGCCCATCAGGGCCGCGATGCTCACCTCCATGTGCCAGTATCCATGCGTCAGGAACAGAAAGACCGCAAAGGCCAGCACTGCGAGCCCATAGGTGAGAAGCCCGGGATCCGTAATCTTGTATTCTTCCTTTAAGTGCTGGATATGATCTTCGATACTCTCCACCTTGGCTGCAGCATAGTCCTTTCCCCAGTAAATTTTGCAGAAAATAACGAGTGCTACCAGGGAAAGGGCACAGACCAGACCCAGGGCGAGCAGGAAATTGGTAAAGGTCAGTCCCGCGTATGACCCGATCATGATATTGGGAGGATCCCCGATCAGCGTGGCAGTACCCCCGACGTTTGATGCCATTACGAGTGGAATGAGCATGTCAAGGGGATTGAGGTCAAGTGAAACGCATATTTCAATAGCCACACCCGTGAGCAGGAGCATGGTGGTCACATTGTCAAGGACTGCGGAGGTAACGGCGGTAAAAACCATGAGGTAGACTGTCAGGAGGAAAACCTTGCCCTTGGCCAGTTTATATGCAAAATAGGCGCACCATTGGAACACCCCCGTGTGTTTCAGCACGCCCACGATAATCATCATACCCATGAGGAGAAAAATGACATTCATGTCAATGGCCGCAATGGCCCGTTCATAGGAAAAGATATGGTAGGCTGGATTAACGGTCCCGATGGTATAGGATATGGTCATCATCAGGGTGGCACCGATCATGGCGGCTACGGTACGGTGAAGAAGCTCAAAAGCTATGAGAATATAGGCAAGGACAAAGACAATCGTAGAAATCCAGAAAGCCGGACCCAGGACCCTCGCCAGTTGAACGTCTTCGCTGATATAATAGTGCTTTTCTTTGCTTGCCAGTTCATTGCCTTTGAAAGAGAGGGTTTTTCCCTGGAAGCTGGCCTTGTACACTTTGATTTCAATGGTGGCGGTTTGGATTTCACCTTTCTTAAGCTGGAACCTGGAGACGTATTTTCCATTGTGAGCTGTCTCGAGATGATCTATCTCTTCTCCGTTGACCACGATGGAGACCTGTGCTTCAGGAACAGGCTCCTTGTGGTTGTCCAGGACAAATCCTGAGATGCTGACGGTATCGGCTCCGGGTATAAGCGCTCTGCGGTGTTTCCCTGAGGACCCCTCACTGGCAAAAGAAAGGGAAATGAAAAAAACCGAAAAAATCAACAGCAAGAAAGTGAAACACGCTTTTGGTCTGGCCATGACTGCATATCCTCCTGGATTATACATTTTTCTTTCATTACGAAGAACAGGGGCCACCCAAACGGGTGGCTCGGAGGGTCAACATAAGTTGGCTCGGACTCTACAAAAGGGAATGAAAAGTGTCAAGAAAAAGGTTGAGAATTTTTTCTCAAATGCAGCACTGATTCGAAGAGTTTTTTCGTAGCCCGAGTGTGTCGTTTGATTGACATCAGTGGAACCTCGTGCTACTCAAAAAAACATGGAAACACAAATTTTTGTCATAAAATCCCTCCTGGTGCAAAACAGTATCATGCTCATCTCCATGGGGGTTGTTCTCTTTTTCCTGGGGCGTGCTTTTTTCAAAAAAAATACAAAGCATGTGCTCGTCTTCCTGGTATGGCTTGGGGTCGTTGTGTGGTTCTTCAACAGTCCTTTTTTCGGGTTCAGCGTGGTGACGGTTAACAAAAAAGGGATCGCCATAGACTACGGAATGCTGTCGTTCCGGAACGTAGTTCTCCCCCTGGATACCCAATGGAAAATTGAAACAAGTCCATCAGGAATTCTGAAGACGTCTAAGTTGTATTACATACGGTTCGGGGATCATCAAAGCATGAAAGTGAAAGGAAAGAAGGATGTGGAACTGCTTCACCGGATAGGCAGAGCTGTTGAACGGATAAAGAAGGGGCAATTCTCATAGAAAAGGGCCCAGGATATTTACCCCTGGACCCTCAATCTCTATTTTTCCGGTTTGTCTGTACGGATCGTTGTCAGAGGTTGACCAGATTCCGTGCCGCCAACCTGGCAGCTCGGTTTCATTCATGTTGAAATCCCGAATTTCGGTAAGACGTAGGCCTGAAGCAAAACCCAGCCCACGATAATCAGCAAAAGAATCCAGAGACTCATTCGATTACTCCTTTTCTCTTCTTCCATGTCCTTTTTCAATAAACACTTTTTCTTGCCTCGTGGAATGAAAACGGCATCCTGCCGTTCGCCCTTATCCGGCTCACGAAAAGCCTCCACTGGAAGAGCAGCTCGAAGATGAAAGGGCCTGACCCAGGCCGGAACTCGAAGACCCGGAGCTGAACGAAGAAAGGAGTTTTTCCACTTCATTTCCCTGGCAGGTTGGACAGGTAATATCACTTTCATCATCTGACGCAAAACAAAGCCGTTCAAATATGTTGCCGCATTTGCGGCATTTAAACTCGTAGATGGGCATTTCAGACCTCCCCAATAAAATATCTATGTAGCTACCGGTTTCTAATATAACCCTTATTCGGCCATTTTCAAATAAAAATCCAAAAAAAATGGTTCAAATCCCCTGTTCACGTTTCCCGGGCATTTTTCAACAACCCTGCCTTCCCCCTTTTGTCAGGCTGTTCGGGAATTCTGAGTCAGCCAAGGATGCTCCTGGCCACAATGGTTTTTTCCATCTCCTTGGTGCCTTCGTAAATTTCGAGGATCTTGACATCCCGGTAAAGGCGCTGCACTTTGTATTCATCAAAATAGCCGTATCCTCCATGCATCTGCACCGCCTCGTCTGCGCACCGGACGGCCATTTGTGCAGAGAACCATTTTGCCATGGCAATGAGGGCATGATCAATTTTCCCTTGATCAGCAGACCACGCGGCCTCGTAATAAAGATTTCTGGCCGCCCGAATCCGTGTGGCCATTTCGGCAAGCTTGAATTGGGTTACCTGAAAGGATGACAGAGGAGCATTGAATTGCCGCCGCTCCTTGGTATGGCGAATGCATTCCTGCAAGGCAGCCCGACCCAGGCCTACGGCCTGCGCGCAAATATGAAGCCTGGTACGGTTAAAGAAGGCCATTAACTCACGAAATCCATTTCCTTCTTCACCAACGAGATTTTCCAAAGGAACCCGGACATTTGTAAGAGAAATCTCTGCCGTATCAGAAGCCCTCGTCCCCAGTTTTCCATGAAGTTTCGAGGCCTCATATCCGGGCGTATCCGTGGGCACCACGATAAAACTGTGGCGGCCGTGGCGCGATGGATTTCCAGGGTTTGTGAGACAGAAAACGAGGACATATTTGGCAAGATTGCCGTTCGTAATAAACATCTTGGAACCGTTAATCACCCATTCTCCCTTCTCCTTTACTGCTGTAGTCGTTGCGCTCGTCACATCGGAACCCGCATCGGGCTCAGAGATGGCTGTCGCAAGGATAGCCTCGCCGCTGACCAGGGAAGAAAGAATTTCCTTTTTCTGAGATTCAGAACCGAAAAGCCCAAGGAGCTCCGAACCAAAGGTGGTGGACAGGATAGCCTGGCCAATCCCGGGATCAACTGTCCAGAATTCCTCCGTGATCAGGCAATGCTCGAAAAAACCATAGCCGAGACCGCCGTATTCCTCGGGGATAAACACCCCCACAAAACCGAGTTCACACGCCTTTTTCCAGAGTCCGAGATCAAATGTCTCGTTCCGGTCAAATTCCAGGGCCACATCAGGGAATTCCCCTTCAGCGAACTCTTTGGCGGCCTTTAAAATATCTTTCTGTTCTTTGTTCAGTGAAAAATCCATCTGTCACTCCTTACAATCATGTTTCGCGATTACTTGGTGCCCATCCCCAAATGGCCATTTGTGGATGGCAGCTCTAAATTTTCGATTTATGGCTGGATACTATCTTGCAAATTTTTCTTTTAATACGGGAATAACCTGGAAGAGATCTCCCACAATCCCGTAATGCGCGACATTGAATATGGGGGCTTTGACATCCTTGTTCACGGCGATAATGGTCTCAGCATTCTTCATGCCAGCCTGGTGCTGGAATGCCCCGCTGATCCCCAAAGCGATATACACCTTCGGTCGTACGGTTTTTCCTGAAGTACCCACTTGCCTGCTCTTGGGAAGCCATCCCTTGTCCGCAACAGGCCGGGAACAGGAGAGGGTTGCCCCTATTGCATCTGCAAATTCCTCTACCAGGGATATGTTTTCGGGTTTCCCGATGCCTCTGCCAACTGAAACAAGGATATCGGCAGCGGTAATGTCCACATCAGCCAGTTCTGCTTCCACGTATTCAACAAACCTGCGCCTGAATTCGCTCCAGTGAGGAGGCTCAACCATCACCTTGTCCGCGGACCCCTCACGATTAACCGATGCCGAAAAACACCCAGGGCGAAGAGTGCAAAGATACTGATCAAATGGTTTCAGACGCAGTTTCGCATTGATTTTGCCCCCGTAAATCTGCCTGAGCACCTCCAAATGCTCATTGCGCAGGCTTACATCAAGACAATCGCTCACGAGAGGCAGACCCAGTCGAGCGGCCAGGGGAGGGGCCAAGTCCATGCCTGCGGCCGTATGGCCCATAAGGATCAGGGAGCTCTTGCGCTCTTGAACAACCTTTTCAAGGACCTGGAGATAGGGGTCCGGACTATAATTCGCAACTTCAGGGCAATCAAGCAGGAGGAGGTTATCGCAGAAATTTTCCAGGCGCTCTGCCATAGCAGCATTGTCCTCTCCCAGCAGTAAGACAGAAACTTTCATCCTGTTTTGCGAGGTAAGTGCGTTTGCAAAGTTCAACATCTCGAAAGTAATATCTCGAAGCATCCCTTTCCGGTGCTCCGCGAGGACCAGTATCTCTTCCATCTTAATCGATCCCCCCTCTATCCCTGATAATTTGCGCCGTCTTTTCACAGATTTCATTCAAGGTGCCGCTCAGGATTTCAGCTCCTTCTCCTGCAGAGGGTAGGGAAAGCTCTCTTGAGGCCACGCACGATGCTTCCGAGCCTATCTCTGTTTCCGCCAATCCCAGTTCCTCATAACCGGTTTCGCGAATTTCAATCCTTCGCACTTTCCGTATTCCCATAATGGAAACGTAACGGGGATCATTGATTCCTGTCTGCACGGTTATCAAGGCAGGAAGAGACATTTCGTTTTTTTCCTGGGTGTTGGATTCAAGTTCCCGGTGGACGATTGCGTTCTCGCCGTCTATGACAATATCCATGACCAAAGAAGCAAAGGGCAGGCCGAGCCATTCCGCGAGGATCAAGCCTACCTGTGCCCATCCGTCGTCTGATGCCTGCGCTCCTGTTAAAACCAGGTCATAAGGAAGATCCTTTACGACCCTGTAAAGGCCTTTTGCGATGCCGAATGCGTCCGATTCTTCAAAACCCTCTTCATCGATAAGAATGGCTTCGTCAGCCCCCATGGCCAGGGCACGTCTCAGGACATCCTCTGCGTCTTCATCGCCCAGCGTAACAACGGTCACTGTCCCGCCATGGGCCTCCTTGAGGCGGATGGCTTCTTCAACCGCGTAATTGTCCCATTCATTGATATCCATGACGAGGTCTTCCGTGTCGATTTCCGATCCCGACTTGTCGATCTCCAGTTCCGCCTCGGCCACTTCGGGAACCTGCTTTATGCAAACCACGATATTCATATTTCTGTCTCCCTGTTGTTGTTCATTGGTTACGATTCTTCCTCCAACTTACCGCGAAAGTCTTGATGACAGAATGCCCATATCAAGAAAGCAAAGCAAGGGAATCATGTCAACTTTTTTTGAAATAATACTCCAATGTCTTTGACGTAGTTGACCGATCAGTCCATGTATGAAAAACTATCCAGCCTTTTCAGAAAGATTGAAATAAGCTGCAGAAACAGGTTGTTACTCAGCAAGCGAAGAGATTTTGCGCATTAATTTCTGGCATTTTTGACTGAATATGTTATTATAAAATGTTTTAGAATGAGCAACAGGAGGAATTTTGAAATGAAGATACTTATTCTGGGTGGAAGCGGTATGTTAGGAAGTGAGTGCAAAGAAGTATTGGGCCGGAGACACGAAATCATTACGCCTGACCGGGAGAGCCTTAACATCGTGAGTTGGGATCAAGTGATAGATCGCCTGCAGCAAATTTCTCCTGAAATTGTATTGAACTGCGCCGGATTTACCGATGTTGATGCTTCCGAAGAGGAGGATTTCGCAGTGAGAAAAATCAATGTTGAAGGTCCCAGGAACCTCGCACAGGGAGCGGCACGATTTGGAAGCAAACTCATTCATATTTCAAGTGATTACGTTTTTGATGGGCAAAAAACGCTTCCCCAGCCATATTTCGAAGACGATCTCGTGCGGCCTCTTTCGGCCTATGCGAAGAGCAAAGCGGAGAGTGAAACAGCCGTGCGGGAAAATTCTCCGGATTACATTATCCTGCGCACAGGCTGGCTCTATAGCAGAGGAGGGAGCAATTTTATCAAGGCCATTCTTTCCGCGGCTCTCAAGCTGCGTAACAGTGCATTGAAAGTAGTTGACGATCAGTTTGGATCTCCCACATGGACGTATCGTGTGGCCCATCAGATTGAAGCGCTTCTCAATCGTGGAGGGAGAGGAACCTATCACGCGACGTCTGAGGGGTTCTGCAGTAAATTTGAGTGGGCAGCCTTTGTGGTGGAAAAGCTTGGCCTGAAAGTCCCGGTTGAACCCTGTAAAACAGAAGACTTTCCAACACCTGCAAGGAGACCCGTCAATTCTATCCTGGAAAACAGGCTGCTTAAAAAACAGGGCATTAACGTGATGAGGGACTGGAAGGAAGACCTCAATGAATTTCTCGATCTGTACGGTGAGGATTTGATCAAGGAAGCTTCAAGGGATTAGAGTGCGTCTTTTCTTAACCATACTCGCGTTGGCATACGCAGTGTGCCCATTTGATCTCCTTCCAGACTGGATGGTTGGATTTGGCTGGATCGATGATATTTCCATCCTGGGGCTGCTGTGGTGGTATTTATACCGTTACAGCAAGCGAAAATTCGCGGAAGAACGCTCGTATGGAGAAAGTGGTTCCCGCTATTCAGGCGGAAATCAAGAGCGACCAAAGGGTAGCCGTTCTTCTCCCGATCCTTACGAGGTCCTTGGAATAAGCAGGAACGCAACACAGGAAGAAATAAAGATGGCCTACAAGAAACTTGCTGGGAAATATCACCCTGACAAGGTTTCACATCTCGGCCGGGAATTTCAAACACTCGCTGAGAAGCGCTTCAAAGATATACAGGAGGCATACGAAACCCTCCGAATCAGATAGATCGTCCCAGCACAGCACTCTCATGGATAGCGGTTTTCGCGCTCCTCGGTTCAAGACAATCACCGATTCGATGCACTTCATATTTCAGCGGCTGAAGCTTCTCATAGAGTCCGTTGTCCGGCTTGCTTCCGATAGCGATGACTACCCTCTCTGCTTCAAGGAAGGTTTCATTCCCATCCCTGTCGCTCACGACTACACCATTGTCCTCCACCTTCATGAGTTTCGTTTCAGTCAGGATGATTGTCTTCCTGGTTCGCAATTTTCTGAGAAGTATCTTCCGGGTCATGCTCTCAAGGGCAGTGCCTATCTTGGGAAGCATTTCCACAATGGTGACCTGGGAACCCGATTCGGCCAGATGATGGGCCACTTCACAGCCGGTAGCCCCGCCTCCGATTACCACAGTTTTCTTCGGCTGCGGCGTATTCCCCTCAAGCATCTCCACATAAGAGGTAACGATTGGCTTATCGATCCCTTGCACACGGGGAAGAACGGGCACGGAGCCGGTTGCCAGGATAATCACATCGGGGTTTTCCTTCTCTATGGTATCCAGCGTTACTTCATGGCCCAGGTGGCACTCAACTCCAAATCTCTTTATCTGTCGTTTTTGAAACCGTATCAAGGTAAGCAGTTCCTTCTTGTAGTCCGTAACGCTTCCCATGATGAGCTGTCCGCCAAGCTC
>QMLQ01000143.1 GCA_003646815.1 Deltaproteobacteria bacterium
GGTAGAAAAGCCGGATCCTGCCGGACCTGCCTCGGTAGGAATGGTAATCAGGCCGGGGCGTGCGATTCTTGGTTCACGGGAGGTTGTAGAATTTCATTTCAACTGGTGAGCCGGTGTTAACCCGCATTCTTTACTGCAATCCGTTGAGGTTCTTGAGCATGGCGCGGGCTTTTTTGAGGTCTGCGCGTGCGCGGGCGTGTTCAGGGTTTAATCGAAGTGTGGTTTCCCATTCAGAGATGGCTCTCGCCAGTTTTTCATCCAGGAAATAGCGCACTCCTTTCTTATAATGGTAATCAGCCCTCACGCGAAGCTGGTTCGTGAGGTTCCTGATATAATCAGCGGTCTTCCCATAGTCACGGTTTACCATTTCGAAGAGTTTCCTGGCTTCAACCAGACGATTCTCTTTGAGTTTCTGCAGGGCGAGGGCATAGTAGGACCCATTTATGATTTCTCGCGCAGATTTTGAGGGCCCGTAAGCGACGATGTTTTCGGCCAGGGAAATGGCCTCCCGGTATTTTTTCCTGGCAAACAGGCTGCGGGCCTTTTGGATGGAGGTCAACGGTCGCGGTTTCTTGACCGGAGGGGGTCCTTCAATGAGGGGAAGATAGAGAATTTCCCCGGGAACGGGCGGCCCATTGTGTCTGGAGCCTGCGAAATAGGCAACAAGGAATGTTTTTTGGGGATCGTGATACAGCTTTTTTGCAATAGAAAGATTCGTATCACCCTTTTTCACATGATAGGTAATGGCCTCGGGTGGAAAGAGGGCCTTTTCGAGAGACTCAAGGGCCTTACGATCACCGGGCCGATAGAAAAGCGCCATGAGAAGATGATGACGGGCCGCACCGGTCTTTTTGTTTCGAAGGTACTCGAGTCCGAGGGCGAGGTGTTTCTCCGCCTCTGCTTTTGCCTTCAATGACAGTCTTCGAATTTCGGCTCTCGGCTCCGGGTCCTCAGGTCTAAAACTTTGTACGATACGCCAGCAGAAGATTGCCGCAGGCAGATCCCTTGCATTCTCCTTTTGCCGTGCCTTCAGGCGATAAAGGGCCGGTACGTTGCGAAAAGGGTCTTTGCGGACAACCGGCGGGATTACCCTGCGGGGCGGGGGAGGCGCGCACGCCTGGAAGAAAATCATACCAAGGAGTAGCACGAGGCCCGGATACGTCCCGGCATCCCACCAATGCTTGTTTGTGGAATGTTGTCTCATCTGAATGAAGCGAATACCTTCAGGTTGCGTTTAAAGTCATTCAATGTATAATTCCCATAAATCATTGATCGATACAGCCTGTACCTGTTTTGGAAAAAAGGGTTTGTTCCCCGCTTGACCGTCAAAGCCGCCCGGAAGCCCTTTTCCTTGAGGAGCGCAATAACCAGGTGGCTTGTATCCCCGTAAGGGTAGGCAAGGTAATGAATTTCCTTGTTCAGCTTTTTCTTGAGAACCCTTGTGGATTCATTGAGTTCGGCCTGCACTGCATCAAAGTACTGTCTGAAGGATTCATCTCCCCTCTTCCAGTGAAGGCTTCGGTGGGTTTTTGTGTGACACTCCATGTCAATGCCGTTCCTGTACATTACTCTGATCAGGTCCCAGCTCAGTGTCTTGGAATTTCCGGTGATGAGATTGGTATATACAAAAAGCGTTGCAGGGTAGTTATACTGTTTCAGGATAGGGTAGGCAATATCATAGGTCGACCGCCATCCATCGTCGATGGTGATCACTACTGATTTTTTCGGGATCTGATTTTTGAACGTGAGAAAACCGAAAAGCTGATCAAGGGAAATGACATGGTATCCATTTTCGCGAAGAAAGCGCATTTGCCCTTCAAAGTCTTTTGCCCGGACGGTCATCCTGTCGGAAATGGTTTTCGAAAACTTATGGTAGCACAGGACAGGAACCGTCTGATAGCCGTTCGGGCTTAATCCTCCCCTGTTATAGGGCCTGAGGGGGATGATTATTGCCTGGCCGGGTTTGAGCTCGTTAACCTCGTTGAACTCCGCGATAACCCATCCTTTTGAAGCATCATGGAGGTATTTGCCTGCAAGGGAGGTAAGGGTGTCTTTTGGCTGAACGATCACGGCCGCAAAATCAGCAAAAACCCTCGTGTTGATGATTCGCGGTTTTGGCGGCGGTAACGCAACTCTTTTTTGTGGCATTGCACAGGAAACCAGCGCAAAACAAGAAAAAGCTGCCAGAAATATCCGTATGCACCTTCCGCGAAAGGAGAAGCTGCAGAGGACCTTATCGCGACGGAATTTCATGGTTCTCTCGCGACAGGAGCCCTTTGAGCCGAAAATTTTCCCAGGCCTCTGTTTTGTCCATCATTTCCCTGGGTGGAATCGGTTCAACCATGACCAGGTGTTCAATTGCCTGAAAGACGTCTTTGCTCATGATAATCTCGCCCGGTTCTGCCAGGACATTCAGCGAATAGGCGGTCTTGAAACTCTCTCCGATAAATGTGTGAATCTTGTCCGACAAGGCGTCCACCGGTCCTGAAAGGGCGACACCGGTGCTTATCCCGATGCCGATCCTGGTCAGAATATCGTTCCCGTTTTGGCCCTGGTCGGTCAGGGTCTTCTGCAGGGCCACCGCTGCTTCTATTGCCCTTTTGGTATGGTCGGGTTTGAGCGGGGTGCTCTGGAAAACACAGCTCACTGCGTCTCCGATAAACTTGTCAACCTGCCCATCGTATTCACCTGCGATGCGTGCTGCCAGGGCAAAATACTCATTCAAATCAACCAGCACGTCTTCAGGGGCCCTGTTGTCTGCATATTCCCTGAAACCCTTTACCCCGGCAAACAGGACGGTAATCTGGTTCCTGGTTATCTGGGTGGGAAGGAATTGTGATGCGGGTGCGCCGGATTCACCAAAGGATTTCTTCACGAGTGGAGGCATGACAATGGTCTCTTCTTTTTCAGCAGTGTCCTCGAGCCATTGCGACAAACGGTTGAAGGCGGTGGTCAATTCGCCGAATATACCGTGCGGGATTTTTTTGATCCGGACCCCAGGATTGTCCAGGTTAAGTTCGGTGATGCCCGAAAGCAGGGCCCGCAGGTGTCCGGCCACATATCTGGAGCAGAAAAAGAGGAGAATCAGACTGAGAATGAAACCCGGGATGCTGTATTTTAAAAAAGCGCTGATCAATAGAGATTCGTTCCTTTTCATCTCTTTTTCAATGGCTTGCCTGGAGAGCCCCAGGTGAAATACCCCGATAGTTTTTTTGTGATAGGTAACCGGCTCCTTTATATCAAGAAAAGGATTTGCGTCCATTTGTCCGGGGAGAGGAGAGGCGGCGGGGAAGAAATCCTTGTTCGCAGATGAGGAGGGCAGTCGGAGAACCTCGACGGGTTCAATTGAACCGGTGCGGGCGAGGATGTTGTTGCCGGTGTCAGTAATAAACGCGTAGAGGATTTCAGGGTCCTGATCCACGGCCTTTATCAGAAGTTTTAGTGCCAGCGTGTCCCTGCTCAGGAGGGGGATCCTGGCACTGACAGCCAAGTGACGGGCAAGGGTGTTTCCCCTTCGCATTATTTGTGTAAAAGCAGCTTGCTTTCCGCGGTTCGCGATCATTATTCCGGAAGGAACAAGGATCATCAATATCAGGAGGATAAAAAGACCGTATATGGTCAAGAAGAGCGGCAGCGTATTGGTGTTGTGATGAGTCTTCATATGAGGTGCCAGATTAGGTATTATGCGTCGATATCATGTTTCCGTGCAAACATATCAAAAGATTTTCAAAAATGCTATTTCAAATTTCAATGGGCCTAACCCGCAAGCGTCGAATTTGCCGAAGATGCAAGGCGGCAAGGGCGCAGACGTAGTACGATACTCCAAGCCCTTACCAACGTAGCAGCTAAAGGGGAAAACCAGGTTCGCTACTGGAGGAGGGGGCGGTAAAAACAAATACCCCTTGACTGGGGAATCGGCGTTCTGCAATAATGACGCGGTCCGCTGAGATGAGACCACACCGTCAACCTTTTCTCAGGTGAAAACACACATGAAGCAAATCACACCCAAACGTTTTGGTAAATATCTGCTCCTGGATCAGATTGCAGTCGGAGGTATGGCCGAGTTGCACCGAGCCATGATCACCGGCGTCCAGGGTTTTGAAAAGCTCATTGCAGTGAAAAAAATCCTGCCGCACCTGACCATTGAAGAAGAACTGGTAAACGCATTTATTGACGAGGCAAAACTGGCGGCACTGCTTCATCACCAGAATATCGTGCAGATCTATGACTTCGGCAGTGTGGAGAAGTCTTACTTCATAGCCATGGAGTATCTGTTTGGAAAAGATCTCCGCAATGTCATGGAAAAGGTGAAACAGGAGGGATCGCCTCTGAGCCTGGAATATGCCCTGTATGTTGTCTCCCGGGTGGCGTCCGGACTGCACTATGCCCATAACTTGAAAGATTTTCAGGGAAAACCGCTCAATATCATTCACCGGGATATCAGCCCCCAGAACATTTTCATAACATATGAAGGGGATGTGAAGATCGTCGATTTCGGCATTGCCAAAGCGGCCACGCAAAGCACCATGACCCAGGTGGGGATGATCAAGGGCAAAGTGGCGTACATGTCTCCTGAACAGGCCGATGGGAAGGCCATTGACTACCGATCTGATATCTTTTCTTTGGGCATCATCCTGTATGAACTGGTCACAGGAGAGAAGATGTTCCAGGGCGACACCATGCAGATCCTCTCAAAGGTCAGATCGGCCGAATTTCGTCCTCCAGATGAAGTCATCAAAGATGTACCGGAAAAGTTATACGATATTCTCAATTTGGCTCTGGCAAGGGACCCGGAGAAAAGGTACAGTTCTTGCAATCAGATGCTCTCTGACCTGGAAGAGACCATGTACGCCTTTTCAAAGAGGCCGACAGCCAGAGGGTTGTCGGAATATATGAAGGGGCTTTTTAAGGGAGAGATTGCTGAAGAAGAACGTACCATGAGTGCCCTTGCGGGGATGGATTTTGAAGCGGCCGCAGAGGCAACGATTGTCCCTTCAGGAAAAAGGGAGGATACGAAAAAAACCAGCCTGGCACCGACGCCGGAAGTGACGAAGAAAGGGTCCACGAAGAAGCTGCTTCTGGGGGCCATCGGGGGGATTGTGGTCATCGCTGTCCTGGCTTTCATCTTCTGGCCCGGGGAAAAACCTGCTCCTTCGAAACCGAAGGCGGCAAAAACGGCCGTGGCAGAGCAGCAGAAAAAACAACCGGAGAAACAGGCGAAAGTGGCCGAGGAAAAACCCTCACCGGTCAAGAAACAGAAACCCGCCAGGAGACCGGGGGCTGCCCCTGCTGTCAAAGGAACGAAGAAACTCGCAGAAGCCAGACAGGCGCTGAGTGAAAAACGGTATGGTGATGCGGTGACCCTTTTTGAGGCAGCCCTGGCTGAAAATCCGGTTCTGAAGAAAGAGGCGTCTGCTTCCTATGGAGAAGCCCTGCGGGAAGAGGCAAACTCCTTGATCAAAACCGACCCTGAAAGGGCAGAGGCTCTCCTGCTGAAAGCCGTGGAGGTGAGCCCCGACAACGTAAAGGCACGTTCGAGGCTCGGAATTCTCTATGTACAGCAGAAAAAATATGACAAAGCCATTGAGCAGTACAAGACCGTGAGCCAGCTTGATCCTGCGCGGACGGATGCATTTTTCAACCTGGGATACCTTTACGCCGTGAAGAAGAATTATGCTGACGCCGAGAAGATGTACAAAAGGGTAGTGGAGTTGAAACCTGACTATTTAGACGAGGCCCTGTTCAACCTGGCAATGGTGCAGAGACATTTGGGTAACGAGGACGCGTGCATTGCAAACCTGGAGAAGGCGCTCGAGATAAATCCTGGAAATGCGCGCGTGAAAAAATACCTGAACAAATTGAAAAAACAATAGGGGGAAAGTATGAAAAAGGAAATACGGCATATAGTCCTATTGATTTTAGGGGGAATGGTTTTCTTCTCTTTTTTCGTTTCCTGCGTTTCCCTAGAGAAGATGGGACTGAAGAAGGGAAAACAGGAAGTCCCGCCCGTTGCTTCAGAATCTGCACCGGCAGCGCAGCAACAGCAGACAAATGTGCCCCAGGGAAGTCCCACCGCTGCTCAGCCGGCCGGAAGTGCACAGGAAACAACAAAGCCGGCACCTGCCGGACAAGCACCTGAGCAGTATTTTGTTCACCAGGTGAAATGGCCCAATGAATCCCTTTCCATCATTGCAAAATGGTACACCGGCAGTCTCATGAACTGGAAGGAACTGGCAAAGGCCAATCCCGACATGAGGCCCACGGTGATTCATAAGGGTGATCAAATCCGCATCCCCGTGCACATGCTGAAGACCCGCGATCCCATGCCCGAGGAATTCGTCAACGAACTGATCCAGAGTCTCAGAAAGAAAGCGCCTGTGCAAGGTGATCAGGAAGAAAAACAGGAGGAAGAGCCCGCCCTGTTCGGGCCAAAGGGCGCGGAGGAAGAATGATAGACCGTTAGACGAGTCCCTTGACGGATTCTCTCAGTGGGTCCATGAGGCTGTCAATGGCCTCAAGATCGATGATTTCCTGGAAAGCCGGAATGCCCGAGAGTTGGGTAATCTGTTCGATGAAATCATCAGGGGGCAAAAAGGTTTTGAGCGGCGCTTCCAGGGTGACGACGGGGAGCCCTCCCAATTCAGCCATGTTTTCAGTCCGCACCACATAGCGGAGATCCTCCAGCAACCCTCCAATATCGGTAAAACGGTGTAAAAAGATTACCGGAACAAGGTGATGGATTATGGCCTGTTTCATGTCTTCGGGCTGTTTGGGCTCATTACCGGCCAGCATTGCCTTGAGCCTTCCGAGAGAGCAGTCGCTGTGATAGGAGATAACCCATTTGGCCGATGTGGTGATGGTGATGGCCTTGTCGGGTGATGTTTCAGAGTGCAGGGTATATTGAAAAGGGGCTGCCTCCATCTGGTTCGGGATGGAAGGAAGGGGTGTCTTGAGTTTGGGAGATAATCCGAAGGGCTTTTGCGCCACTGCAGCGTAATGTTCCTGCAGCTCGGCGAAGGCCTTGTCCGAGCCAGGCACTTCTTCCATTGTACCGCTTCGCATATAGGTCCCCAGCAGTTTCCTGGGAACAAACAATGGGCGAAGCACGTTCAGGTGCCTCTTTACCCGTTTTGAAAGCTCAGCCGAGATTTTCTCAGTGGCACTGCGGAGTTTTAAGAATTCTTGGTTGTCCAGACTCTTTCTCTCAATTTCTTTCGGATCCATAGCTCATCCTGAAGTTAGCTTCACTTTATTAGAGTTGCTATCATATGGGAGAGATGTTGTCAATTATTTTAAATCCACCACAAAGACATCGGTCTGGTCTTCGTCAGAAAAGGGGCCGAAGAGAATACGTTCAGGCTGCCCCTCGACCTTCACAAAATAGGATGCTGCAGGCTCTATTTGGTTCTTCACTGCCCATGCCGTGAATTCTCTGTCTCCAAGATTCATTTTGAGCCCCTGCATCGGGTAATTGAGGGTGGATTGGCTGGGCAGGCTGCCTTTGGGGCCGACTGCCTGGAAGGTGATATCACCATCTGAAACGCCGAACATGGCGCCTGACCATGTGCCTTCTACAGGGCCAACTTCAAACCATTGTCCGATCTGGGCGTTTCCATACACATCCAGGCGATACTCCGGCCGGTTTTCTGCAGGCGGACGGTGTACCAGGGCAACCAGTTTCGCGCCGAGCCCGGGATCGGTCAAGGCTATGACCGTGGAGTTTCTGAGGGGTGTTGGCAGGGTTTCCGGTTCCAGGCTGCCTTCTGTCAAGAGAATGAGGATCGGAAACTCATGGCCTTTCTGGGCCTGCAAGGTTGTTGCCAGGAGGGAGAGACCGTACCGCACAGTAGGCTCCTGGAAATTGTCGGCCGAGCCGAGAATACCCCAGAGAGAAGTATCTCCATCCAGCAGTTCTTTCCTGGGGCCGATCCAGGCCATCTTGTCCAGGTCATCCTCCCAGAAGTGCCCGTTCGCCCCAAGTCCATAGGGCTTGAGTTGCAAAATGAGCTTTTTCACCACGTCTTCAGCTTTTACCAGTGCACTCAGCCATACCATTTTCATGATTCACTCTCCCCATTATTTTTGATTTCAGGAACCTCATATTTCATGAGAGGATCATCGACTCGGACGGATCTGCTTTCTCTCTTTTTCATCTAAAAGCCTGTGACAGGGATCACAGTAAACCACGGAGAGGTGCTAACATACAAAAGAGGCCAAAATAGATGTATCATTAACCGCCTGATTCCGTCAAC
>QMLQ01000144.1 GCA_003646815.1 Deltaproteobacteria bacterium
TGAAGGCCTGGAGTGTTGTAAAAGATGTGTCTTGCATCCAGGAATCCTTCCTTTTGCAAATGGCTCAACTCCAAACTCAACGTTCCGCATGCTACTATCGCAATATCTGAAAATGACACCTGATCCATTGTTCCCTCCTATATGTCCCGTGCTAGCTCGTAGCCGCTGTGGATTGCGCTGAAAATATCCTGCACCTGATTTGCGTCCCCAATGACTTCGATCCTGGGAACTGCCTTTTCAATTTCCCGATCTGGACCCTTCGCCGGATTCATTCCTGAAGATAAAATGACCGTCTGGAAAGGTTCCAGCGACTTCTGCACGCCGTCCTGTTCCATTTCAACCGCTTCCGCAGAAAATTTCTTCACCGTGGTATGGGGCATGAGCGTTACATTGGACATTTTTTCTAGCAGCATGAGGAGTAGCTTCCTGGTTATCATCTCCATCATGCTCCCGATAGGATCTGTCCGTTTTGTGGCCACCACTTCATAGCCCTCCTTGCCCAGTTTCTCGGCAATTTCCAGGCCCACTCTTCCCGCGCCGATCACAAGGACACGCGGACCGAGAACATCTTTGACCCCCTTAAAGTATTCGAGCGAAGTCAGCACATGCTGGTCTTGAAGCCCGGGGATATCCGGAATGTTCTGCACCGCTCCGGCGGCCCAAACCAGCACCTCCGGCCCCTGTTCCTGCACAAAAGCTGCGTCAACCTTTGTATTGAGCATGACTGAAACAGGACTTTTCATAACTTGGCGTTCAAGGGCCTTGAGGCCTGCTTCCATGTCCGACTTGCCCGGTGCCTGCCAGGCAAGGGTAAATTGTCCTCCCAGATGATCATCCGCCTCCGCCAGAGTAACCTGATGTCCCCGCTTTGAGAGGTAAAAGGCGACGCTCATGCCAGCAGGACCCCCTCCCGCCACAAGGACCCGCAATGAATGAGGTGCTGGCTCCAGCGACGGCAAGCCCACTTCCGGATTCAGATTGCATCCGAGCGGATTCCCATTTTTCAGGCGGTGGAGACATCCCTGCAAACAGTACCCGCAGGACATTACCTCATCTTCCCGACTCTCCCGCCATTTTAAAACCAGATCCGGGTCAGCGATGAGCGGCCTTCCAAGTGCCACAAGATCGGCCACCCCTTTGTCCATGACTTCCAGTACTTTTTCTTTCCTGCCCATCCTCCCCGCAGCAATGATGGGCAAGGAGGTTTGTCCGCGAACCCAGGAAAGTGAATCCATTTGGGGTTTGTCCGGGAGGCTGCCATGGTGGAAATACCAGGGCGGGCTGAAACAGGAATTTCCCATGCCCACATGGATGGCAGCTACGCCCTCCTCTTCAGCCAGTCTCAGCAGTGGCGTGAAGTCTTCCTCACTGATCCCAAACTCCGGTGACATCTCATTTCCGGAAACCCGCAAGATGATCGGAATATTCGGAGCCCCTTCCTTTACACTCGCAAGAACCCTTGCGGCAAACAAAAGGCGATCTTTGCCGAATTCGTCCTCTCTTTTGTTTATTTTGCTGTTCAGAAACTGAGATACCAAGTATCCGTGTCCCCCCTGCACTTCTATCATGTCAAAGCCTGCGCTTACCGCCTTTTTCCCAGCCGCCTGATATCCGCCGAGAATAGTCTCGATTTCATCCAACGTCATGACAGCGGATTCTTGACCGGTGGTAGCACACGTGATCGTTGAAGGAGCCTTTGGTTGTCCGCCTGCCGCCTTGGGATTTGCCGCGGCACCGGCATGGTTCAGGTGGAGACACGCAAGCCGGCCTTGCTCGTGTATAACGTCAACAATTTTCTGCAGCTCAGTGACACTCTTAGGCAGGTGAACACAAAGCTGTTTTGGATGTTCCCTGCCGCTGGGCGTAACAGCAACAGGCTCCAGGATAATCATAGCGGGGCCGTCTTTTGCGATTTGACTGTAAAAAAGTAGCTGCCGATCTGTTACCGAACCATCAGGCTTCCCATAGCCGAGCTTGATCGGTGGAAAAACAAACCGGTTCACCAGTTCCCTGTCGCCTATCCTAAATGGTGCAAACATCCTCTCCATAAGAGACCTCCTGTCCCGGCGTGGGTTTGCCCGTTTGCCAGCTTGCCCGTTCGGCCGGTTTTCTTCGTTCCATTCCATCAATGCTATCGTAGAGCACAATATGTGCCAATCACGTACTGGCAAACAATCTCCATAATCTCAATTAGTTATAGAATTATTGCGCGCAGAAATCAGGTTTTAAAGGAAGAATATAGGAAAACTTCGAAATGGTTCTTAGAAGATTTTCAAAAAGGGTGCTGTGGCCCTTCCGCTTGAATATTGTGCTTTTGCGCTGAATCTACAACCCGAGGAGTTTCCTTCTCCGGTAGCGGTAGGTGTGATGATTCATGTTGAGGAGCCGTGCGGCCTTGCTCTCGTTTCCCTTTGCCAAATTGAAGGCCTGCTCGATAAAGTACCTTTCAAAGGCCTCTTTCGTCTTTTCCAGATCCATTCCTTCTTGGGGAAAGGGTGGAAAAGTCATTGTCTCCCCTTTTGGTGCACCGTGTTTTGGGCCACCCTTTCCTGCAATGCCGAGGTCCTCCACGGTAAGCTCAGGACCGCTGCTGATGAGAACACCCCGTTCAATCAGATTTCTCAATTCCCGTACGTGGCCCGTCCACGTGTGGCCGAGCAGCCCATTTTCGGCATCTCTTGACAGGCCGGTTATTTTTTTCCCGAATTTCTTGTTGAATTCCAGGAGGAATGCCTGCGCAAGTGGCATGATGTCATCCTTGCGTTCGTTTAATGACGGGACCTCTACCCTGATAACCCCCAGCCGGAAATAGAGATCCTTCCTGAAATGACCTTCCTTTACCATGTCTTCCAGGTCTTTATTGGTGGCGGAAACGACCCTTGTTTGCACCTTGCGCTGCCTGGTCCCGCCCACCCGGTAAAACTGACCATCCTCCAGAAACCTGAGGAGCTTGGCCTGGGCTTCCTGGCTCAGGTCACCCACCTCGTCAAGAAACAGGGTCCCTCCTGCCGCTTCTTCAACCAGGCCGATCTTCCCCGAAGGACTGGCTCCACTGAAGGCCCCTTTCTCGTACCCGAAAAGTTCACTCTCCACGAGGTCCTTCGGGATAGCGGCGCAATTGACCGTCACCAGTGGCCCGCTGAAATTCGGGCTCCTGTAATGGATCGCGCTGGCGATGAGTTCTTTCCCGGTTCCAGTCTCTCCGATAATGAGGATAGGCGTGTCAGGACTCTTTGCCACCTGATCGATAAATTCCATGACGTCCTGGATCGCGTTGCTTTCCCCGATGAAACAAGGGAGGTTTTCCTTCAGGTATTTCTCTTGGAGTGCCTGGACCTCCTTTTTCAGCTTGACCGTCTCCAAGACGTTCCGGATACTTACTTCCAGGGCGTCCATGTGGATGGGCTTTACCACGTAATCATGAGCACCCAGCTTCATGGCTGATATAACGGTTTGCACGTCCTCATACGCGGTGATCATGATAACCGGTATGTCACTGTCCCTGCTCTTTATCTCCTTGAGGGTCTGTATGCCATCCATCCCGGGCAGGCCGATATCCAGCAGGACCAGATCAGGCGAATCATGTTCCATGTTTTCGAGGGCGGATTCCGCCGTGCCAAACGGTTTAATGGAATAGTCCCTTTCGAGGGCAACCGCTATCCCCTCCCGTATGACTTCCTCGTCGTCAATGACAAAGATAGTAGATCTGGTCATCAATTTTTCTGCCCCCCTTTGCGACAGGGTATCTCAATCATAAATTCCGCGCCACCCCATTTACTGGTCGATACGCTCAAAGAACCACCATGATCCACCACTATCCTGTGGCTGAGGCTCAGCCCGATGCCCGTGCCCCCGTCCTTTGTACTGAAAAAGGGATCAAAGACCTGATCCCGGAGGTCCAGGGGAATTCCCGGTCCTGAATCCGCTATTCTCACAAAAATAGATTCAGTTTCGGCAAATGAATTTACCTCCATTTTCCGCTCACCGTCCGATTTTCTCAGCGCCTCAACCGCATTGGTGATCAAATTCAGGATGACCTCTTCTATGAGATGCTTGTCAAGGGTGCACACAGGGATATCCACCTGCAGTTTTTTTTCAAGACTGATGCGGCTCTTTCTCAGGGTGACCGCTGAGAGAGAGATGGCATCTTCAATCGCATCATTGATGTTTGCCAGAACAAAATTGGGACGGTTCGGCCGCGAAAAATCAATAACTCTCTTCACAACTGATTCGATTTTATTAGAAGCGGATTGAATATGGCTGAGGATATCTTGCGCCTTCTCGGGGTCAATTCCCCGCTCCAGGAGCTTCTCAAGGGTTTTCAGATAAATATTAATACCCGACAATGGATTACGGATTTCATGGGCAATCCCTGCGGCAACACGACCAAGGGAGGTCATCTTGTCCTGGATTCTGACCAGGTGTTCAAGCTCCTTTGACCGCGTAATATCCATCATGTTGACGAGTGTCGCATCTTTTCCCCGGTAGTGAATCTGAGAGGCATAACAATAGATCCATTTTCTCCCCAGGTGGCAGTCCGGTTGGCTCACCGGGCACAACCGGAAATCGGCACTGAGACTTTTTGCCTTGCCATTGGCCACATTATTGCACATTATCTTGACCTTTTCAGCGTCCTCAGGGTGCAAACCTTCAAACGTCCCCAGGTCAAATGAGCGGGGCAGCGGTCCCAGCAACTCTTTCTGCTGCGGGTTCTGATACACAACCTGGTTGTCCTGGACAATGAAAATGCCGATAGGGCACTTTTCCAGGAGATCGCGGAATCGTTCTTCACTCTCAACCAGGGCCTTTGCATTTTCCTCTTTCGCCTCTTCCAGTTCAAGGGCACGGAAGCCAAAGGCGATATCGACGGCAAGATCTCTCAGCAGGGCTTTTTCGTCCTCATCATGGGTTACTTCCCGCGGTATGGAAAGGGACATGGCCCCGTACACTCTCCCATCGAGCACAAAAGGAACGGTGAGGGCCCCTCTTCCATGGTAATCCCCTGCGAGAAGACAGCCCGTGCAGGCCAACGACGGCTCATCCGTGACGACAACGTCCTTTTCTTTTAATGCCAGGTCAATACATGGCAACCGGTGTCCGCCGCGCATAAATTCAATCAATTGTGGAAACTTTGAACCGATACCGGCCTCCGCACTCATGATCACCTTTCCCTCTTCATCAAGGAAAACAGCCCACGCATTGTAATAGCCGCGATGTTGAATAAGAGCATGGCATATACCACTGAGCAACTGCTCCCGGTTCTTTTCCTTGATAATAAGACCGCTCACATCCCGCATGGTCTGCAATACGAGATTGAGACGTTCTATCTTCTTGCTATGGTCTTCCACATTTCGTTCCTTCCGTCCCCCTTCCCCTTCTTATTCTGATGCCAGATGTTTCTGATAGGCCAACATCATTTTGATTTCTCCATAGGAGTAGTCATCTCCCAGGGCATTTTTTACTTCACTGAGGGAATTATGGTGATCTGCAGCAAGTTCCTTTTCAATGGCCTTTTGTTTTTCAGGTGAAAGTAATTTGTTGATATCCAGCTTACCTTTTTCCACAAAAAAAGTCAGGTGCGTTTCAATGGTCGATTGCACCAGTCCTCTTTCCTGTGCAATCCGGTCAATCGTCAACCCGTTATTGAACATATCGAAACTTATCTGTTTTGTATTGTAAGTTGGAGCAGCATGTTTTTCCGGGGTATTTTCTTTTGGAAATTTCTCAGGCTGCGGCGGTAAGATCTTTTTTATCCCGTGTTTTTCGCGATAGGCCAAAATCAGTTTCACCAATTCTTCACCGTATTTTTCAATGGTTTTCTTGCCGACCCCCTTTATCTTCATCAAATCAGCAGTACTGCCGGGCAGGCATACCGCAATCTGGAGCAGTACTTGTTGATGTAAGACTTGAAAATGGGCGACCTCTTCCTCCCTGGCCTTGCGGGAACGCCACTCCTTCAGGGTCTGGAACAGCTCCGGATGGGCAACGTCCGATTCGGTGTAGACTGGGGGTCGGCGCTTTTTTTCTTTTTCAGGGGTAAAGTCGATCTCAGCGGCTGAAACGGCACGCAGGAATCTTGACGGAGTAAATCCTTTCTCACAAGATTGCACGCCAGCTACCTTTACGGCAATTTCCTTTTTCAGATTATTCAACGCGTTGTCAATTTTCTTACGGAGTTCAGTGTTATCTGTTTCTACATGCAATCGAGGCACTGACTCCCCAAAAATTTCGGCGAACTTTCCCTGAAACCACGCTGACGCCTTGCCAATCCGTTCCAAAATAACTGCATCTGACTCGGGCAAACCGCCATTCGCAAAAATTGTGCGTAATTGCCGCTTAAAATTTTCACTGACAACAAAAATGCTTTCCGCAGCCTTTTTCTGCAGTTGGCGGATATCTTCAACGCCTGAAACCTGCACAACTCCGGCGTTTCCCAGCAAAATCCGGGCAAGATAATTGAGCCGGTTGCGCAATAAGGAAAAATCGAAACAATCAAGCACTAGCTGCTGCTGGTAGCTGATTTTGGCCGTCTGAAGCCGGCTTTCGGTGGGCGGGTTTTGGCGGGCGTTTTCGTCAAAGCGCCTTATAGCTTCGTCCGTTTCTATTCCCTTAGATGAGAGGGGAGCGCTCAGCACCATACCCTCTAAACTTTTACAACGGCTTAAGGCCACGTAAATTTGACCGTGGGCAAAAGCCGCTTTGGCATCAATAATGGCCTTTTCAAAAGTCAGCCCCTGGCTTTTGTGGATGGTGATTGCCCATGCGAGTTTCAGGGGGTATTGCTTGAATTGACCGATTATCTCCTCTTCAATTTCCTTTGTTTCTTCGTTCAGTGTGTATTTGATATTCTCCCAAATGATTGGTTCAACCACGATTTCCTGTTTGTCACCGGGACAGATAACCCTGATGCTTTTGTTCGAAATTTTGGTTATTTTACCAATCTTCCCATTGTAGTAGCGTTTTTCAGCAGAGGGATCATTGCGCACGAACATAACCTGTGCTCCCTCTTTCAGCAGAAGAGTGGCCAGGGTCGGGTAGTTATGTTCAGGAAAATCTCCGGAAACTTCAGCCTTGAAACGGTGTTCCTTTTTGGGCAAGCCGTCAAGCCTGGTCTGATTGATGGATTCGGCGTTTCGGTTGTGGGTGGTCAGGGTAATATAACCCTGATCTTCACCGGGTGTAAAATTCGGAATGTAACGGAGATTAAGATCCGCTATGGATGATTCATCAAGCCGGTTATCACGTACCCGATTCAGGAGCTTGATAAAACGGGCGTCTGACTGGCGAAAAATATGCGTCAGTTCAATGGTAATCAGTTCAGTAAGATTCAGCGCTTTGCTGCTGAAAAAATAAACCGACTCATAATATTGCTCCAAAAGATGCCATTCATCTTGTTTGGCCACCGGAGAAAGCTGATAGAGATCGCCGATCAGAAGCAACTGCACCCCGCCAAAGGGCTGATTGTTCCGGCGATGGCCGCGCAGGACAGCATCCACCGCATCGAGTAAATCTGCCCGTACCATGCTTATTTCGTCAATCACCAGCAAATCAAGGCTTTGTATAATCCGCTTTTTTTCCTTACTGAACCTGAAGCGGCGCTGTTTATTCCGCTCGTATGCTTCGCTACCCGGTACAAATGGGCCAAAAGGCAACTGAAAAAAAGAATGGAGTGTTACCCCGCCGGCATTGATAGCCGCAACGCCCGTTGGCGCGGTAACAATCATCCTCTTTGCCGTGTTTTTATGCAGATTATGGAGAAAGGTTGTTTTGCCTGTGCCCGCCTTCCCCGTGAGAAAAATATTGCACCCGGTGTACTGAACAAAGTCGTTGGCGAGTTCCAGTTCATGGTTTGGGGGAGCCATAGTTCTCCTGGTCATGCATTAATTTTATAGGAGCGACCTCCCGGTCGCGACCCTGCGTTGTCTGCATTGCGCTATTCATTGAGCGGATACACTGCCCCTATTTATCGAACTACATCCTCTCCCTGTCAAGCCGGTGTCAAGTGCGATTATGCGGTTGCTCATGACGGATTGATTGAATTACTTCATCGGGCCGTTGAAGAAAACGGGATCGATCACGCTTTCTCAGAGGTGGCGGCCCGCCTGTTATCTCTCCTGCACTACGAACTTCTGACATAGGATTGTCCCCATCTCCACGTGCAAGGATCAAGGCCCCTATGCCCTCTACTAGTTGTTCCGGTATAAGTTGCATGATCCATCCTGCAATGTTCTTGAGCGTTACAA
>QMLQ01000145.1 GCA_003646815.1 Deltaproteobacteria bacterium
AAGCTGAACTACGGAATGCTCACCTCGGACGATCACTCGTTCATCATGAGCATCCTGAAAAAACTGAGGAAACAAGACCTCGAAAACACGTACCTCTTCACCATCGTTGACACCTATGGTGCAGATATCTCCATGTACTCAGCACAACGGTTCCAGGCGTTTTTTATCGCCCATCTGATCCGTGCATTCCTGACTATCCCCATACGGACCATCTCGCTCATTTTAGGGGAAGGCGGCAGCGGAGGCGCCCTGGCCATCCAGGTCACAGATATCAGGGGACAGATGGAAGACGCGCTCTATGCCACGGCGCCTCCCGAAAGCATGGCGTCCATCGTGTTCAGGGATCCGGAAAGAATTGAGGATGCCCTTGCCATCCTCAAGCCGACGGCCAAGGAATTGCGAAACCTCGGCGTGATTGACCGAATCGTCCCCTGCCCTGAAGAAGTGACCAATACCGAGGAAACAGCGGAAAACATCGGACAGTTCCTGACCAAGGCGGTGAAGGATCTCTCAAAGGCCAAGATAAACAAGCTGGTTAAGAAACGGGAAATCAGGGCAAAACAGTATGGCCTTTCCAAGAAAAGCGGCCCGCTCCATGACATCAAACGCTACTTTGAAAAACCCATTAAGAAGGCCTTCAGAAAACCTCCCCCGGATATCAAGACGGTCAACTACTCCACCCCCATAGAGGTGAGCCAAGATTATGGCGACATCGGGCCAAGGGGTGAAGCCACTGAGTATGTGCAATGCGGAGCAGGCCGCGGAGGAAATGGAAGCGGCGGATGCGGAAAACTCATCCCGCTCCAGGACTTCCTTGATAATTTCAACGTTTGCCCGGACTGCGGCCATTCCTATACCCTGGGGGCCACAGGCTGGATTGACTGCCTGGCAGATACCGGATCATTCCAGGAGCTCTACCGCAACCTCACGGTTGATCAATTGATGGAAACAAACGGGATTACCGGCCACTACCAGGAATTCCTGGCAAAGCAGAAAGGAAGGTCCCATTTCAATGAATCCCTGGTTGTGGGGAGTGCCCGCATCTATCACTTCAAGGTGGTCATGGCCATCAGTGATTTTTACTTTAGCGGCGGATCCATGGGTGTCGTGTTCGGGGAAAAATTCAGGCGGGCGGCCGACTACGCCATCCAGGAAAACCTCCCCTTCATCAGTTTGTGCTGTTCAGGAGGCGCCAGGCTCTACGAAGGTATCTCGGCCCTCATGCAGATGGTCAAGACCATTGAATCGGTCAATAGACTGAAGCGGCACGGGCTTCCCTACATCTCGATCCTGGCCGATCCCTCCACCGGCGGTGCCATAGCGAGTTATGCGGCTCTTGGGGATATCATAATCGCAGAGCCCGGGGCCCTGGTGATCTTCGCGGGACCAAGGGTCATGAAATCCAGGGGCTTTGATGTGGATGAAAAGAATGTCAGGGCTGATTCGCTGTACAAGATCTCCGGCTGTATCTATGATAAGCTCAGCTACTATCACGATATCCGGGGCATCCAGGAAATCTGTACAAGAAAAGAGATGAAACGATGTCTGGCAAAGTACCTGGATCTCTCCTGCAAGATTGCTCCCAAGCCCAAGAGAAGACCGAAAAAGAAGAAGGCCCGCAAGGCCCTCATGTTTTAACCCGGATTTCTCATCGCGGTTTCCCTGATGGGTGAAAAGAGGACGATCAGCAGCCCTCCAACGGCAATGCTGCCCGTGACGATGAAAAGCCCACCCAGGTTCCACACCTGGGCAATCCATCCTGAAAAGACCGCCCCCGTGATAAACCCTGTATCATAGACGCTGGTAAAGAATGACATGGCCGCGGGTTTTTGTTCTCTGGTGCCGTACCCTGCGGCCAGGGCATTGTGTGCCGGGAAGAGGAGCCCCATGCCCGCTCCGCAGAGGATCGCGGGGAGGAGAAAACGCCATGAAGCGATAAATCCCGGAATGAGCAGCAGGCCCAGCGCGAAGAGGGGATACGCGAGCCTCAGGAAGAGACGTTTTCCAAAACGGTCCATCACTTTTCCCATGGTGAGAAGCGCAATAATGGCCACAAAAAAAGTCACAAAGAAGAAACGGCCCGAACCCACACCTTCCCGGGTGGATATAAGCGCCAGAAAATTTACCAGGGTTGATTGGCAATTGGCGAAAAGCAGCGTTGAAACCATGAGAAACAGGAAGGGAAGGTCTTTGAGGAGCGGCACATATCTCACTTTTTGTCCTTGTTGACCTCTGGATCCAGGTGGTGGTTTGACGCCTGCCAGAAAAACGGCGAGGCACGCGCACAGGGCGCAGGCCGCAGCGGTCCAATAGAGGACGGGAACCCCCCCGTGCCTGATGAGGATCTCTCCCACGGGTGGGGCAATGGCTCCCGCGCCCATAATTGCGGCACCCACCATACCATAGGCTTCACCCTGCTTTTCCGGGGAAACAGCTGTTGCCACCAGGGAGAAACTTCCGGAAATAAATGCTGAATAGCCGATCCCGTGCACCACGCGGACCAGGAATAACGGGAGGCCCACGCTTTCCAGGAACAGGTATCCGATTGTGGCCAGCAGTACCACGATAATGCCCATCCACATGACCGGCGATTCCCCTCTTGATCCCACCAGCTTTCCCATCAATGGCCGGGTGAGCACCGTGGCCAGCGAGAAAAAACCCATGACCCACCCGATCGCCTCAGGGGTGGCGCCCATCCCCTCCAGCACGATCGGGTAGAGGTAAAAAAGGGATATATTGCTGAATACCAGGAAATAGGAGAGATCCAGGAGGAGAAAGGGACGTTGCCACATTTCTGCAAATACTGCATTATCGCCGCCACGTCGGGAGTCCAAGGTTCCGCTCACAGGGACCTGCCGCAATAGGGGCAGTAGCGAAAGGTTGCCTCCACAGGATAGCCGCAATGAGGGCACCTGGACGTTCCATCCCCGCGCAAGCCCGGACCGGTCCCGTATGGCCCTCCGGAAACACCGCACTGTGGGCATTCAAGGAACGGTTCCCCTTTTTTCACCCTGAAAAGGGGAATGAAAAACAGGGAAAGGTAATGGTCCACCCGTTTCATCCGAGCCTGACCCAGGCCACAGATCGGGCAAACTTTAGGCTGGTCATCCACCAGGACGGTTTTGGGTTGTACACCACCGATGAAGAAAAACATGATAGTGACTCAGGATACCCGGTTTATCGTTCAGAGTTCACAGCCGACCCTCTTCACAGAGGTAGAGCGGGATCTGCTCCGCCACTAGGAAGCCTTCCCTTGTGGGGACCACACGGTTTCCGTCACGGTGAAGAAAGCCCCTTGATTCCAGTTCGTCCAGTTTCTTGCGTTCCATCTGATTGACAATTTCAGAAGAGTCGAAGCCCCTTCTGGTCCGCAGGCCCAGGGCGACCGATTCCAGGTGTGCCTGGGCCGGAGAAAGAGTTTCTTCTCCCTCGACCGGCGCCCTGTCATTTCTCAGGGCTTCGCAGTAACCCCTGACAGACCGGACATTCCACCATCTCCTGCCCTCCTGAAAAGAGTGGGCCGCCGGACCCAGGCCAAGGTACGGCGTTCGGCGCCAGTATTTTTCATTATGCAGGCAGGTGTGTTTTGTATCCCGCGCGAAATTGGAGATCTCGTAATGGCAATATCCCCTGCCTGTCAGGAACTCAGAGGTGGTGAGAAAAAATTCCCGCTCCACGTCTTCCCCGATGGGGTCGAGATCACCTTCCTCTTTCCTGCGCCCGAACACGGTCCCCTTTTCTATGGTCAACTGGTAGCAGGAAAGGTGCTCCGGTTCAAACGAAAGCCCCTTTTCCAGGGTATCAAGCCACCTTTCCATGTCCTGCCCCGGCAACCCATAGATGAGGTCCAGTCCCACATTGTCAAAACCCGCATCCCGGAGCCTTGAAACAGCCGCGATGGCGTCTTTTGCGTTGTGCTGCCGGCCAAGGAAACAAAGCTCATCATCATGGAAAGACTGCACCCCAACGTTGATCCTGTTGAACCCCAGGGTTTTCAGCAGGGCAGCCTCTTCGGCCGTGAGATCCCTTGGATTGGTCTCAATGCTCATTTCTGCATCAGGGGCAAACGCAAAGTGGCCCCGCACCTGTGTTACCAGTGCCTCAAGATGAGGGCCCGGCAGAAAGCTTGGGGTCCCGCCGCCGAGATAAAGGGTATTAAAAGTCTTGAAACAGCCTTTGTAAATACCCATTTCTGAAATTACCGCGTCAAGCCAGTCCCGCATGAGGGAGGTGTTTGCCAGGGAATAGAAGTCGCAGTACGGGCACTTGGACCGGCAAAACGGGACGTGAATGTAAAGGCCCGGCTGATCCACCCTACTTGCTCTCCGATTTCAGGACCGCCACGAAGGCACTCTGGGGTATGGAAACCGATCCGATCATCTTCATGCGCTTCTTCCCCTTTTTCTGTTTTTCCAAGAGCTTTCGCTTCCGCGTGATGTCTCCCCCGTAGCACTTGGCGGTCACGTCCTTGCGGAACGGCGAAATGGTTTTCCGGGCAATGATGTTACCTCCGATAGCCCCCTGGATGGCGATCTTGAACATGTGCCTGGGGATCTCTTCCCTGAGGCGATCGCAGGCCTGGAGGGCCCGTTTTCGGGCATTTTCCCGGAACACGATCTGGGAGAGGGCATCCACCTTTTCCCCGTTCACCAGGATATCCATCCGGACAAGGTCACTCTCCCGATAGTCCAGGAGGTCGTAATCAAATGATCCATACCCCTGAGTCACGGTCTTCAGCTTGTCGTAGAAGTCGTAAATGACCTCGGCAAGGGGCATGTCAAACTGTATTTCGATCCTCCCGGGAGTTGGATAGGTGAATTGCGAGTTGACCCCTCTCCGTTCCAGGCAGAGGTCCATAACCACTCCCATATACCGCTCGGGAATCATAATGCTGGCACGTATGTAAGGTTCCAGAGCCTTGTCGATGGTGACGGGTTCAGGATAGTCAATGGGGTTATCCACAAGAACCGTCTCCCCATTGGTAAGAATGAACTTGTACCTGACCGTAGGAACGGTCATGATCAGGGACTGGCCGAATTCCCGCTCCAACCGTTCCTGCACGATCTCCAGGTGCAGGAGCCCCAGGAACCCGCAGCGGAAACCCACGCCCAGGGCAACAGATGAATCTTTCTGGTACACGAGGGCGGCATCGTTCAGCTTGTATTTTTCCAAGGCTTCCGACAGGGAGTGGTAATCATCGCTCGATATGGGGTAGATGGAGGAAAAGACCACCGGCTTTACCTCTTTGAAACCGGGAAGCGGTTCCGCAGCCGGATGGGTATCCAGCGTCACGGTATCGCCGATCCGCACGTCGCTCACTGTCTTGATGCCTGAGATGATATACCCCACCTCACCGGCGGACAGCCGTTTCATTGGTTCTCTCGCAAGCCTGAAAATCCCCACCTCCTCAACCCGGTAGGCAGCGTTGTTGTACATGAGCCGGATGGTGTCCCCGGGAGCAAGGGAGCCGGAAAAAACCCTGCAACTGACGATGGTGCCGCGGAAAGGATCATAGTGTGCATCAAAGATCAGCGCCTTCAATGGATCGTCCGTTGATCCCTTCGGTGGAGGGATATACTCTACAACAGCATCCAGGACCTCTTCAATGCCTGTTCCTTCCTTGGCTGAACAGAGGATAGCCTGCTCGGAATCGAGTCCCAGGTCCACCTCGATCTCTTCCTTGACCCGCTCAATATCCGCAGAAGGCAGATCGATCTTGTTGATTACCGGAATGATCTCCAGGTCGTGCTCCATGGCCGCGTAGAGGTTGGCCACCGTCTGGGCCTCAACGCCCTGGGAGGCATCCACCACCAGGAGCACCCCCTCGCACGAGGCCAGGGCACGGGAAACTTCGTAGGAAAAGTCCACGTGCCCGGGGGTGTCGATCAGGTTCAGCTCAAAGGCCTTTCCTTCTTTGTTCACATAGGGAAGGGTGACGGCCTGGCTCTTGATGGTGATGCCGCGTTCCCGCTCGATGTCCATATTGTCCAGGATCTGGTCCCGGAACTTCCGGTCATCCACCAGGCCCGCCTTCTGGATAAGGCGGTCCGCCAGGGTGGATTTTCCGTGATCTATATGCGCGATAATGCTGAAGTTGCGAATTTTTTCCATACGCTATGCCAATGCCAAGGTCTGTTTCTTTTCCAATGGGTCCAGGGGACTCGTGACCGTGGAGATATTCTTTTCCATCACGTGGGTGGAGATCTCTGTTGTCTTCACGTCAGCATGCCCCATCAATTTCTGCACCAGCAGGATATTCACGCCGTTTTCCAGCATGTGTGTTGAAAAGCACTCCCTGAAGGTGTGGCTGCTGAACCACTCGGTGCGATAGGCATAGTGATGGTACCGCATGACCTGCCGCACCTGGTCCATGAGACGCAACCAAGGGTCGGGATGGAATTTCTTTTTGATTTCCATGCTATTAAAATATATAGTCGAAAGGAAGAGATAGTGTGAACATGTTTTCCATGTTTATACCTAAAATATTAGAATAAGTAGGTTTTTTACCATGCTATACGGCCAATAGCAAGCACTTATTTCCGCCTGTCAACACTACTGTATTGGGGTAGCCCGCATTTCTCAAGGGCAATCTACTGTGGCGGAGGAGAAACCATCGCCAGCCGACGTTTTTTCGGACGGGGATGACCAGGCATACATCGACTGGATGGCTGATCGAAAGAAATGAACCTTATACGAAAGAGAAAGGAATGGTCAAGTATGAGAAGAAAAGAGAAAGAAATCTCCGATGAGGCCGGCATTAAAGCCATTATTGCAAAAACCAATGTCTGTAGGCTTGGCATGGTGAACGGCAGCAAACCATATATCGTGCCCCTCTGTTTCGGTTATCACGACAATGTTCTTTATTTTCATGGCTCTTTGAAAGGTCAGAAAATTGATTTCATACGAAAAAATCCAAACGTGTGTTTTGAATTCGACATAGTCAATCAACCTGTGGAATCAGAAAACGCCTGTGACTGGAGCATGCAATATCAAAGCGTGATCGGTTTCGGTAAAGCCGTTCTTATCGAAAGTTCAGATGAAAAACGAAAAGCGCTAAGCATGATTATGGCTCAGTACTCTGAAAAACAATTCCAGTTTCCTGAAAACATGCTAAAGGCAACGGCGGTAATCAAAGTCGAGATAGAAAGCATGACCGGCAAGCACTCGGGGTCCTGAGGGATCAAGTGTTCGAGCTTGAAGAATCCACAAGAATTCTTTTCACCATTGCGGGATCGGCTATTGCTGTGGCCACCCACTTTCCTTACATAATTCATACAATCCGTGGAGAAACGAAACCGCATGCATTTTCGTGGCTCATCTGGGCTTTGTTAAGTGCCATTGCATTTGCCGGACAGGTTGTGAGTTCGGGTGGCCCCGGATCCTGGATAACTGGACTCATGTGTATTATTTCCGCCTCTGTTTTCTTCCTCGCACTCATAAAGGGAGAGCGAAATATCACGAGATTTGATTTATGCTGCCTGGTTTTTTCTCTCTCGGCGATATTCGTTTGGATATTGACCGCTGTACCTCTATGGTCTATCGTGCTTGTTACCATTATTGATGCAGTTGCTTTTGCACCTACATTCAGGAAAAGCTATTCGAGACCCGATCAGGAAACCGTGGTTACATACATCGGAAATATCGCAAAATGGACGCTTTCGGTGTTGGCTTTGGATTCTCGTTCCTTAACAACTTCGCTTTACCCATTGTCGCTGGTAGTCTCTAATTCTGCTTTTGCGGTGTTAATCTTCGTTCGGAGGTCACTGCTGTCCAAAAGAAATCGTTCCTGGGCATCCCATGATTTGATTTCAATTGGTTACACACTGAAAATCCTCTTTTGGAAACCAGGTTGTAAATCTGGAACTCACGGGCAGGAGACCGGCATATTCCCTCCACTACGTTCGCTCCGCCGTCCATGGCTCCGCTCACTGCGGATTTTAGCCCTTGCACTGTCCTGTTCCAGGGCCAAAATGACGCCGCTCCGGGAACATCCCGTTCCCCTGCCCAACAATAAATACCGTTTTTGGACAAGAGTGTTCGGAGGTAAAAAAGAATGATAGTACGATTGTGGCATGGAAGAGAAAATCGGTGAGAAAAGCGGGCTAGTTCCTATAAATCCCTGGGGAATATGGAAACAGCGGCCTTTTTCAACCGATTCAGTTCCTTTTCACAGGTGAGATCGTAGTGGATGGGAGTGATGGAAACCCACCC
>QMLQ01000146.1 GCA_003646815.1 Deltaproteobacteria bacterium
GGGAGATGATTCTGTTCATCCAGACGCCTTACTTTGATTGTGATTGGTTCCTCGTCCACCCCAAAACCTTAAGACTTGTGCCCTACCGGGTGTTTTTTATTGACAGTTGATCGTTTTCTGCAATCTGATGAATCTCGAAATGGAATCCTGAAACCCGAAACTTGAAACCTGCAGACGGCAAGAAGAACCAATTAATTGTAGATCTCGTATTCATTTGAGTCCCAGTTACGAAGATGCCACTCTTCTGCTCTCCAATTTCAAGTATCAAGTTTCCAGTATCAATTCAGAACGGCAGATGTTGCGTGTCTATCATTTCCCTGCTGAAATTGCCCAGCGTTGCCAGAAAAACCCTGCCTTCGCGGAAAACATCACGTGCCACCTCGACCACCTCATCAATACTGACTTTCTCCATCCGGTCAACCAGCTCCTCGTAACTGACATAGCGATCAAAAACGATCTCGTTCTTTGCAATCCGCATCATCCGGTTATCGGGATTCTCAGAGGAAAGATAGATCCCCCCCTCAAGATGCTCTTTCGCGGCTGCAAGGTCGTCTCGTGTCAGGTCCCCCTCCTGAATCTTCCGGATTTCGTTCCGAACAATCTCAAGTGCAGGATTGACATTCCCGTTACCAGTTGCCAGATAAACCCCGAACATTCCGGAATCGCAATAGGTTGAATGGAATGAATACACGTTATAAGCGAGTCCCTGCTTTTCTCGAATTTCCTGGAACAACCGCGAACTCATGTTTCCCCCAAGGAGAATATTGAAAAGCGCACACGCATATCGCCGCTCATCTTTCATGGATGGGGCTTCAGCACCCAGGCACAGGTGGACCTGTTCATGGTCCTTTTCCAGGCAGGAAATCCCGGCATGGGAATCAGGCGGTATCCGGTCTCTCGCCGCACCTCCCGGCTCCAGCGTCTCAAAAAGGGGCCTGAAATAGGATTCCAAGGTCTTGTGCTGAATATTCCCGGCAGCGGCCACAATCACGTTTTCCGGACCATAGTTTTGGTTCATATACTCGTGAATGGTTTCTTTTCCGATCCCAGCCACTGTCTCGTTGCTCCCAAGAATCGGCAGGCCAAGGGGATGATTTTTCCAGAATCCACGATTCAAAAGGACGTGTACCTTTTCGTCCGGGCTGTCTTCCACCATGCTGATTTCCTGGAGAATAACCTGCCTTTCCCGCTCCATCTCCATGGGGTCAAATATGGAATTGAGAAAAATATCAGAAAGGATGTCGGCCAGCCGATCAAAATGCTTTCCCAGTACCCGGGCGTGAAAACAGGTGTTCTCTTTTCCCGTGAAGGCATTGGACATGCCCCCGATGCTGTCCAGCTCTTTTGCAATCTGGAACGTGGATCGGTTGCGCGTCCCTTTGAATATCATGTGCTCGATAAAATGGGAAATGCCGTTCTGCTCAGGATCTTCATCCCTCGAACCGGCATTGACCAGGATACCGAGGGAAACGGACTTCAGGTGATCCAGTTCTTCTGAAATAATCCTGAGCCCGTTCTCAAGGACCGTCTTATGATACATCGTCCTGATTCTCTCCCAGTGCCGCCTTCCTGGAAAGACGAATTTTCCCGCGCTCATCCACATCGAGAACTTTCACCAGGACTTCGTCACCTTCCTTCAGCACATCCGTGACCTTTTCCACACGGCCGTTATCCAGTTGTGATATATGCACCAACCCATCGGTACCGGGCAGGATCTCTACAAATGCGCCAAAATCCATTATCTTTCGGACTTTGCCCATGTAGAGCTTGCCGATTTCAGCCTCCTTGACGATCTCATTGATCATTTCAACAGCAGCATCTGCACTCTCCTGATCTACCGCGGCTATAACCACATTTCCGTCATCATCCACCTCAACACGGGCACCGGAATCCGCGGTAATCTGCTTAATGGTTTTTCCGCCCGGACCAATGAGAGACCTTATTTTGTCCGTCTTAATTTCCATACGGATAACAACCGGTGCGTATTGGGACACCTGTGTTCTCGCCCGGGGAATGGCTTCATTCATTTTTTCGAGAATAAAGAGGCGTGCTTCCCTGGCCTGTTCCAGGGCCTTCCCGAGGATATCACTGGTTATTCCATCCATCTTGATATCCATCTGCAGGGCGGTAATGCCGTCCCGGGTACCCGTTACCTTGAAATCCATGTCGCCGTAATGGTCTTCATCACCCAGGATGTCGGTAAGTACGGCTACTTTTTCTTTGTCGGAAACCAGGCCCATGGCTACGCCTGCCACCGGTTCCTTGAGGGGAACGCCTGCATCCATAAGAGACAGAGAAGCCCCGCAAACCGTGGCCATAGATGACGAACCGTTCGATTCCATGATCTCAGAGACAACCCGCGTGCAATAGGCAAATTCATCCTTTGTGGGCATAACCGGTATCAGGGCACGCCTGGCAAGGGCTCCGTGACCGATCTCCCTGCGACCGGGTCCTCCGAGCCTTTTCGCCTCGCCCACGCTGTATGGAGGAAAATTATAGTGGAGGATAAATGACCTGAAACGGTCTCCATAAATGGATTCAATTTTCTGTTCATCATACTCGGTTCCAAGAGTGGTCAGGACCATGGCCTGAGTCTCGCCTCTGGTAAAAAGGGCGGAGCCGTGGACACGGGGAAGGACCCCCACCACACACTCTATAGGCCGTACCTCGTTGAACGACCGCCCGTCGATCCGGCGGTTATCCTTCAAGATCATGCCCCGCACCAGCTCCCTTTCCAGGTCGTGAAGCGCGTCTTTTATAATCGAACGTCGGTTCTCATCTTCGCCACCAAGCTGTTCCAGGATGGTTTTCTGCGCATTTTCCCTCTTTTTCTGGCGCTCCAGTTTATCGGCGGTGGTGATGACCTCTCGCATAAGAGGGGTTGCAGCCTCCGCAATCTGGTCCAGAAAGGATTCATCAAGGGATACCTCGGGAATCATTCGCTTCTCTTTTCCCACCGTTTTCTTCAGATCTTCCTGCAGATCCAGCATGGGTTGCATGGCCTCATGTCCGAAAAAGATGGCATCGATCATATCCGCCTCGGACACGAATTTTCCGCCCCCCTCCACCATGACAACAGCGTTGCGGTTTCCCGCTACAATCAGGTTGATATCAGCGTCCTGCAGCTGGCTCACCGTGGGATTTACAATCAACTGACCGTCAACTCGGCCGACGCGAACTCCCGCAATGGGTCCCTTAAAAGGAATATCTGAAACTTCAAGTGCTGCCGAAGCCCCCAGGATTGCGAGCACATCGCCCTCATTTTCCTTGTCGGTGGAGAGCACCGATGCGATCACCTGCGTCTCAAAATGGTAATTATCAGGAAAAAGCGGCCTCAGGGGTCTGTCGATCAAACGAGCAGTTAACGTCTCTTTCTCGCTGGGCCGTCCCATATCTCTTCTGAAAAAATTTCCCGGTATCCGACCCCCGGCATACGACATCTCCTGGTACTCAACCGTCAGGGGAAGGAAATCAATCCCTTCCCGCACCTCGTTCGTGGAAACCGCGGTAACAAGCACAACCGTCTCCCCCAGGGTTACGACTGCTGAACCACTGGCCTGTTTGGCGATACGACCTGTTTCCACATAGAGCTTCCGCCCGTCCAAATCCATTGAACAATTTTCTATCATTTTTCTGTACTTCCTTTCACTTTACGAAATAACTGTTCACGCGGGACTCCCGATTACTTCCTAATGCCGAGTTCCTTAATAATAACCCTGTAACGCTCAACATTTGTTTTTTTTAAGTAATTCAAGAGCCTGCGCCTCTGACCGACCAGCTTCAAGAGACCACGCCTTGAGTGGTGATCTTTCTTGTGTACCTTGAAGTGATCCGTCAGATATTTGATTCGATTGCTCAATAGGGCAATCTGAACCTCTGGTGACCCTGTGTCATTATCATGCAGTTTGAATTTACTAATAATTTCCTTTTTGTTTTCGGCCGTTAGAACCACTTTTTGCTCCTCCTTCTTTCAATAATGGCTGCCAAAAAATACTCTCTCTCAGTGAAAAACCCTTACCACTTTCGCTTTGGAACCCCGTGCGGTTTCCTCACCCACACTCGCAACGGCGATCAATTCCTTTCCCTTTGTAATCTTTACATATCCACTCACCCCATTTTCCAAACAAAATCCTTCCCCCAACTCGTCCCATGCCGGCTGATACCCCTTTCTGATTTTTCCGGCAAGCGTTCTATCCACGCGCACTTCCGCCATTCCGGGCAATGCCCTATACAGAGGAATTACCTCTTTTTCCAGGCCCGAGGAATCGCAGCCCTTTTGGATCTTTCCTGAAGGGACACCGTTTTCCACTCGGAAACCACCGCTCGAAATTCTTCTCAGTGCAGTCAGGTGGGCACCCGTGCCCAAGACTTTTCCCAGGTCCGCAAACAGGCTGCGCACATAGGTTCCCGCAGAGCAACGAACGCGGAGGGTCACAAAGGGAAGATCCACAGAGAGCACTTCCAGTTTTTCTACAAAAACCTTTCTCTCGGGCAATTCGAATGACGCTCCCGTTCGCGCCAGCCGGTAGGCACGCTGTCCCTTTATTTTTACTGCCGAAAACCTGGGCGGCCGTTGCTGGATTTCCCCCATGAGTTTCCCGCAGGCCTTTTCCAATTTACCGGCAACCCCTTCCGGGACCGGTCTTTCGGCAACTATTTCCCCCGTAGAATCGAGGGTGTCCGTTTCTATCCCGAGTCGCAGGGTTCCTTCATAGAGCTTCGATTGCGCCATGATCCATTGGGAGAGTTTTGTTCCCTGTCCCAGCAGGATGATCAGGAGGCCTGTAGCGAGGGGATCTAGAGTCCCGGCATGGCCTACTTTCCGAGCAGATAGGACCTGTCGGATACGTCTTATCACATCGAATGAGATTTCTCCTTCCGCCTTGTCAACCAGGAGAATCCCGTCAACTGGGTGTCCCATTTAAGTACCGAACTGCTTCCTGCAGGAATTCTCTCTTCACTACGTCGATGGCCCCCTCGCGCTCAAAACCGGCGGCCCTTGCATGTCCCCCTCCGCCAAAATGGGATGCCAAGTCTGCAACATCAACATGATTGTTGGATCGAAGACTGAACTTGAACCCCTTGTTTTCCACTTCCCGGATAAGCACGGAGACCTCCACACCGGAGACAAAGCGCGGATAATCCACAAAACGCTCGCTATCAATTCGTCTCGCTCCGGTTTCCTTGAACATCCGGGACGTGATGGTCATAAGGCCGATCCTTCCGTCCTCGTGGAATTCCAGTGTTCCCAGGGCCGCCTGGAGCAATTTCAGCCTCGATACGGAATACCCTTCCAGGACAATCCTGGATATCTCCCAAGGTGATGCACCGAGGGCCACGAGTTCGGCCGCTATCCCAAGGGCACGCGAACTCGTATTCTGATACCTGAAGGATCCTGTGTCCGTCTGAATAGCTGCAAAAAGATTGTTCGCTGTCACGGTTTCCAACGGAAATCCACCACGCTTCAAAATCCGGTAGACCAGCTCACCGGTCGAAGAGCTTTTTGGCTCCACCAGGTTGATGTCAGCAAAAAAATCATTCGTCTTGTGGTGATCTATGCAAACAGTGGTCTCCTTCCTCTCCGCAACAGAACGTAGGGACCCCATCCTCTGGAGCTCTCCGCAGTCAAGGACGAAAATCGCGTCATAGTGACTCTCTGCAGAGAAAGTCTGGACAATCCGGTCTGCTTCGGGCAAGAGGCTCAGTGGCGCCTCAAGCGGCTCCGGGGTCACCATGACTGCTTCTTTCCCAGCCCTACTCAGGGAAACTCCGAGGCCAAGCATGGACCCGATGCCGTCCGCGTCCGGATCAACGTGTGTGGTCATCAGGAACCTTCTTCCGTCTCGCAGGATGTCCACGATCCGGCTCTCGGTTTCTTTCCTAGTCATTTTCCTTCAATCCATCGAGTATTTGTTCCATGTGACTCCCTGCTGCGAGCGATGTGTCGTGAATAAATCTCATTTCCGGGACATACCGCAATGACAGTCGCAGCCCGATTTCCCGCTTGATAAACCCCTTGGCGCTCTCCATCCCTGCCTGTGCCCGCGCCACCTGGGTTTCTTCCCCGAGGACACTGAAGTAAACCCTTGCCTGCTTCAAGTCATTGCTGAGACGAATTCCTGTCAAGGTGACGTTGCTCACCCGCGGATCCTTCACTTTTTCGAGGAGCAGGAATGCCATCTCATGCAAGATCTGCTCGCCGACTCTTCTGGCCCTTCTGCCCGGTAACATAATGTACTCCCCTGAAACTCCCCGTCACCTTTGCCAACCGTTGAACCATGAATCTCTGAACTGTGAACCCAGTTGTTAAACATTCATAATATCAATGTCCGTTTCCACCACTTGCGCCAGGCAGAGGGAATCAAGAAAATCCAAAACATGGTTCAGGGAGGAATCAATGTGACGCCTGTCATTCCCCACAGTGGTTATGCCAATCTCAATACGCTGCCACTTGTCATTGGACCCCGTTTCCGCAACCGCCACATTAAACCGGCCTTTCACCTTGTCAATCATACTCCGGACAACCTTTCTTTTTCCCTTCAAAGAACGGTTCTCGGGGAGATGAAATACAATTTTTAGTACCCCCACTACCATAGCTTCTAGAGTTCGGCCTCTACCTCATGCAAGTTGTAGAACTCCAATACGTCTCCGGGTTTTATATCCTGGAAATTCTCAAGACCAACCCCGCACTCATATCCTGTCTGTACTTCCTTGACATCATCTTTGAACCGTTTAAGAGATGCAATTTTCCCATCAAAAACAACAACATCATCTCGCAGGAGGCGGACCTTTGCGTTTCTTTCAATATGCCCGTCCGTGACATAACATCCTGCCACTGTCCCCACCTTGGGAAGATGGAAAATATCCTTCACCTGGGCCCTCCCGATCACGTCTTCCTCAAAGACAGGCTCCAACAGGCCCGTCATGGCATCCCTGATATCCTGGAGCGCACTATAAATAACATCATAGTACCTGATATCCACATTTTCTTTTTCCGCGATGGCGACGACTCGCGGATTCGCCCGCACATTAAAACCGATAATCACGGCTCCCGAGGCCGAAGCCAACATCACATCGGATTCCGCAATGGCACCGGTGGCGGCGTGAATGATGTGCAGCTTCACATTTTCAGTGCTCAGTTTTTCCAGAGAACTTGACAAAGCCTCCAGGGATCCCTGCACATCGGCCTTGAGCACAAGGTTCAGTTCTTTGGTTTCGCCTTCCTTGATTCGCTCGAAAAGATCGTCAAGGCTCACAATGCCGGTTCTCGTTACCTCGTGTTTCTTCTTTTCTTCTACCCGGTGGCCAATGACCTGCTTCGCGGTCTTTTCATCAGAAACAACGATGAACTCATCCCCCGCCATAGGTACACCTGAAATGCCGTAAATTTCAACAGGGAAGGAAGGCCCGGCGGCAGTAAGTTTCTTCCCCCGGTGATTGGTCATGGCTCGTACCCTGCCATAGTATTCACCGCAGATAAAATAATCTCCCGTCTTGAGATTTCCCGTCCTGATGAGAACCGTGGCTACCGGCCCCCTGCTTTTGTCCAGTCTTGCTTCAATGATGGTTCCCCTCGCGGGTTTGTTCGGGTTGCCCCGCAGTTCCAGCATCTCGGACTGAAGCAGAATCAATCCCAGCAAATCATCAATGCCCTGCCCTGTTTTGGCGGAAATTTCCCCGAAGATCGTATCACCGCCCCACTCTTCCGGAGCAAGATCAAGTTCGGCCAGTTCCCGTTTGACCCTTTCCGGGTCAGCATCAGGTTTGTCGATCTTATTGATTGCAACCACAATAGGGATATCTGCTGCACGGGCATGGTTTACGGCCTCTTTTGTCTGGGGCATTACCCCGTCATCGGCAGCCACAACCAGCACGATCAGGTCGGTTACCTTTGCACCACGTGCCCGCATGGCTGTAAATGCTTCATGTCCGGGTGTATCAAGGAACACGATGTCCCCTTTTTCCGTCTTTACATAATAGGCGCCAATGTGCTGTGTAATACCTCCCGATTCGCCTCCGATGATATTGGACTTCCTGATGTAGTCCAAAAGAGAGGTCTTTCCATGGTCAACATGCCCCATAATGGTTACCACCGGCGGTCTCGACACAAGGTCCTCTTCCTTGTCTTTTTCTTCCGCGATCAGCTGTTCCTCCTGGAAAGAGCCAAGCTCCAGTTCAAACCCATA
>QMLQ01000147.1 GCA_003646815.1 Deltaproteobacteria bacterium
AAGGGATATAACCGAACGGAAGCTTCTGGAAAGGCAGCTTGCCCAGGCACAGAAGCTGGAATCCATCGGTCAGCTCGCCGCGGGAATTGCCCACGAGATCAACACGCCCACCCAGTACGTGGGAGATAATACCCGTTTCCTGAAAGAAGGGTTCGAGGACCTGGATCGGCTCGTGAATGAGTACCAGGAACTTGTGAAGGAATTAAGCGAAAAAGGGGGCTTTGAAGAGAGCATTGAGCGGGTAACGGAAATTGCCGATGAAATCGACCTGGAATACCTGCGGGAAGAGATTCCGTTGGCCATAAAGCAGAGCCTGGCGGGAGTAGAACGCGTGGCGAAGATCGTGCGGGCCATGAAGGAATTTTCCCACCCCGGGAGTGATGAGAAAACGCCCACGGATTTGAACAAGGCCATTGAAAATACGGTGACCGTGGCGAGGAACGAGTGGAAATACGTGGCTGACTTGGAGATTGACTTTGACGAGAAATTGCCTCCGGTTCCCTGCCTGCCCGGGGAAATGAACCAGGTAATCCTCAACATGATCGTGAACGCTTCTCATGCTATCGCCGACGTGGTGGGGGACGGAGCAAACGGGAAAGGGACCATAACTATTCGCACACGGAAGGAAGAAGAATGGGCGGAGATCCGCATTGAGGATACCGGAGCCGGGATTCCCGAGGAAATTAGGGAGAGGATATTCGATCCATTTTTTACCACCAAGGAAGTGGGAAAAGGAACGGGCCAGGGACTCAGCATTGCACACAATGTGATCGTGGACAAGCACGGCGGCATGATTGATGTCGAGAGTGATGCGGGGAAGGGGACGACCTTTATTATCCGATTACCGCTGGAGGATTGAGATGAAGAGAAAAATATTATTTGTGGATGATGAACCGAATGTGCTGCAGGGTTTGAAGCGGATGCTGCGGGGCATGCGGAATGAGTGGGACATGGTGTTTGCCGAAGGCGGTGAGGAAGCCATGCGCATTCTGGAGGGGGACTCATTCGAAGTGTTGGTAACTGACATGCGGATGCCCGGAATGCACGGAGCGGAACTCTTGAAAAGGGTGAAAAATAAATATCCGGAAATCGTCCGCATCGTCCTTTCAGGCCACTCGGACCAGGAGCTGATCCTGAAATCCGTACGAACAGCTCACCAGTACCTGTCCAAACCGTGTGATGCCGAGACCCTCAAAAACACGGTGTCGCGGGCGTGCGCATTAAGGGCGCTGCTGAAGGATGAAACCCTGAAGCAAGTGGTTTCCAATATCGACACCCTGCCCAGCCTCCCAAGACTGTACCAGGAGATCATGGCGGAACTGCAATCAGAAAATGCCTCCATAGAAAGTATTGCTAAGATTATTTCAGGGGACGTGGGAATGAGCGCGAAGATCCTGCAGATGGTCAATTCCGCATTTTTTGCACTGCCTCGTCATATTGAAAGCATCGCACAGGCCGTGAATCTCCTGGGGCTTGAGACCATTAAGGCGCTGGTCCTTTCCGCGCAGATCTTCAGCCAGTTTGAGAACAAAGGAGTCTCTGAATCATTCTTGGAAAAACTATGGAGTCACTGCATGGGGACGGCCGCATTTGCAAAGGTGATTGCCAAAGAGGAACACCTTAGCAGGGAAATGGCGGATGACGCGTTCCTTGCAGGTATGCTTCACGACGTGGGAAAATTAATCCTTTCCACCGGACTTTCCGATAAGTACAGTGCAATTGTCAAGCGGGCCGGGGAAAACGGCGCTTCTCTCAGGGAAATAGAACAGGAAGAGTTGGGGACCACGCACGGCGCGGTGGGGGCCTATCTCATGGGACTCTGGGGTTTTGCGGATAACGTGGTGGAGGCCATTGCCTTTCATCACACCCCGGATGCCTGTCCCGCGAAAACAATGGGCGGACTGGCGGCTGTGCACGCGGCAAACGCATTGGAGCACGCCTTGGGACCGGAAGGGATGAAGATGGAGGAAGCAAGTTTGGACAGGGAGTTTTTGGACCAGGCGGGCGTGGGAGAAAAAGTTGAACAATGGGCCCTGGCGTGCGAGAGCGCAATAGAGTGAGGAGAATAATATGAAGGAAAAAGTCCTGTTCGTTGACGATGAGATCAATATCCTGGCCGGTTTCAAGAGGCAGCTGCGCAAGGAGTTTTCCATGGAGACCGCGCTGGGGCCCGAAGAAGGTCTGCGGACTTTAAAGGAACGGGGACCGTTTGCCGTAGTGGTTTCCGACCTGCGTATGCCGGTCATGGATGGAATAGAGTTCCTGGCAAATGTGCGAAAGCTTTATCCTGACACGGTTCGGATGGTCCTGAGCGGAAATGCCGATCTCACTACGGCCATCAAAGCGGTAAACGAGGGAAATATTTTTCGCTTCCTCACCAAGCCCTGTCATCCCGACATCCTTTCCAAGATCCTCACCACCGGCATTGAGCAGTACCGGCTCATCAACGCGGAGAAAGAACTGCTCGAAAAAACCTTGAAAGGGAGCATCAAGGTGATGAGCGAGTTGCTGTCGCTGGCAAATCCCGAGGCATTCGGGCGTGCTTCCAGGATAAAACGGTATGTCACAGAAGTGGCCTCCTTCCTCGGAGTCAAGGATCCGTGGCGTCTCGAGACGGCGGCCATGCTTTCCCAGGTGGGATTCGTGATCCTGCCCCAGAAAACCCTTGACAAACTCTACAAGGGGGACGAACTGGAAGAGCATGAACAGCAGCTCTTTGATACACACCCGGTAGTCACTGCAGACCTGCTCAGGAATATCCCGCGCCTTGAAGAAGTGGCCAGAATTATTGAATACCAGGAGAAGCATTTTGACGGTTCCGGAAAACCGGAAGACGATGTGAAAGGAGAGGACATCCCGCTGGGATCGAGGATCCTCAAGGCGGTTCTGGACCTGGATATGCTGAATGCACGAGGCACCCCAAAGAAAGAAGCCCTTGCCCAAATAAAAGCGCGTGAAGGGTGGTATGACCCGAAGGTGATACAGGCCATTGAGATGGCATTGGGGGTGAAGCAGAGTTACCAGGTAATGAGTGTGGGGGTGGCTGATCTGAAAGAAGGAATGATCCTTGGTGAGGATGTGACTACCGAGCAGGGGAAACTCCTTATCACAAAAGGGCAGGAGGTGAGCCAGCCCATCGTGGAGCGTTTGAAAAATGTGGCGGAGGTCACCCGTGTCAACGAACCAATCCAGGTTATTGTCCGGGTGGAGCAGCAGGATGTGGCGGGATCGGATGCTGATTCCTTGGCAGCATAAAAATAAAGGGGATGCCCAGAATCCCGAGAAATGAGCTGATAAAATAGGTGTCTTTGAGTCCCACCAGGTCTCCCAGGAAACCCACCAGCACCACAATACCCGATCGGGTGACAAAAGAAATCATCATGAACAATCCATTTGCCGCGGAAGGGCTGCCCTTGGCATGTTCCTGGACCAGGGCCAGCATAACCGGGGTCGTGGAGAGGATGGTCATACCCGTAAAAAGGAGTGCAATGAAGCGGGCCCAGCCCCCGAACCAGGCAAAGAGAAAAAGCATCACCGGTGCGCCCAGGAGGGAAACAAGGAGAATTTTCCTCCGGCCGAAGCGGTCGCTGAAGGGCCCGGCCCCCAGGACACCAACCACTCCGGAAAATTCGAAAAGAGTGAGGGCCGTGCCGGCCAGCCACAGGTTCCCTGTCTCTTCCTTGATAAACGTGGGAAGAAAAGCGGTCATGGAGGCATGCATGAACCCCCGGGCAAGCAGGATTGCGGTCAAGGGAAGAAGAAGGAACCGCATGTCTCGCCATGTTTCCCCTACCGATGCGGCCTGAGAAGCCTCCACTGTGATGGGGACGTCACGAAATTTCACATAGAGCCATGCAGAAGCCGCCAGTCCCACGACCATCACCGGGTAGAAACCCTCCAGACCGAAAAGCGAAACAGCCCCTACAGCGGCCAGGGGTCCAAGGGCCCTGGCGAGCTCTCCGCCGGTCATGAAAAAACTCATCCCTTTGCCTTTTTTCTGCCCTGACAGCCTTGCGATCATCACGGGAGCAGGGACGTGGAAGAGGGAAACACTGATTCCCGCCACCAGTAAAAGGAGCAAAAGAACCCCATAATTGGGCGCAAGACCGATCAGGCTCATGGAGGCGCCTGTCAGAGCCGGTGCCATGACAATGAACAAACGTACACTGATACGGTCAGCGAGGGTCCCGATATAAGGATTCATGAGTGCGGGCACCTGCATCACCGTGGAGAGAAATCCAGCCTCCGAGAGGGACATGGAAAGCTTGTTGATGAGCAGGGGGAGGAGTGGGGCGAGAAAGCTGGAGTAAATGTCATGCAGGAAATGGGTAAACGAAAGGGCCAGGACCAGGCCTGTTTTGTATTCAGAAGCCCGGGATTGGTCTTGACTGGTTTTCGAGGTATCATGGTTCATGGTCATTCCGGGCCGGTCCTAGTAAACGAAAAAAAGGGGCTATGGCCTAACGCTCATAACCCCTTGATTTTACTGGTGGGCGGTGTGGGGTTTGAACCCACGGCTTCCACCGTGTGAGGATGGCACTCTCCCGCTGAGTTAACCGCCCGACGTTCTGCTCTCTTTACTACAAAGGATCACTATTTGCAAACAAAAAAATCCCCTCAACGGTTCAGGCCAACCATGCGTTTCAGCGCGTCCACCTCATCCGTTTCAAGATAACGGTATTGCCCCACTTTGAGGTTTCCCAGTTCAAGACTCCCATATCCGATGCGAATCAGGTGTATCACTTCATTTCCCACTGCTTCCAGCATACGGCGTACCTGGCGTGACCTGCCCTGGGTGATGGTCATGCGAAGGAGGCTTTTTTGCGGCTGCCTAGTGATTACCGATACTCGCGCTGGTCCGCTTGGCCCATCCTCAAGCATAACGCCTTTCGTGAGAGCCTTCACTGCTTCAGGAGAGACCGTTCCCCTGACAGTGACCTTGTACGTTCTCGGGACCTGGTATCGTGGATGAGTGAGCCGATAGGCCCATTCTCCGTCATTGGTCATTAAAAGAAGACCGAGGCTGTCAAAATCAAGTCTGCCCACGGGATAGACCCTTGCCTTGATGTCCGTGACAAGATCGATGACCACGGGTCGCCCTTCGGGATCGTCCATACTGGCGATGTATCCAAACGGCTTGTTGAGCATGAGATAAATTTTTTCAGGGGGAGAAGGAACATCCTTGCCGTCTACCTGTATGCGGTCCAGACCCCAAACAGCACGGGTGCCCAACTGCCGTACCACGCGGCCGTTTACCGAGACGCGGCCCTGCACGATCCATGTATCGGCCTTTCGCCTGGAGGTGAGGCCGGCCGAGGAAAGGATCTGGTTAATCCTCTGGGGGCTGCCCGGAGGGTTTTGTTTCCTGCGATTCTTGGTGTCCGGCATCTGTGGTTCCTTCAGGTGAGGCAAGAGCGGGCTGGCCGCTTTCACCACCCGAGAAGAGGTTTTTAATTTCCTTTAATTTAGGCAATGAAGTCAGGTCAGTTAAATCAAATACTTCAAGAAATTTTTTAGTTGTTCCATAAATAAGCGGCCGTCCCGGAAGGTCTTTTCTTCCCACGATCCGCACAAGTCCCTTTTCCAGTAAAGTCCTCAAGATGCCGCCCACATCAACGCCGCGCAGTTTTTCAATTTCCTGCCGCAGTATCGGCTGTTTGTAGGCAATGATTGCCAGTGTCTCCAAGGCCGCTCCTGAGAGGCGGGAGGGCGAGGTTTTGTACATCTTGAGGATATAAGGCCCAAACTCCTTTTTTGTCCGAAACTGGTAGCCTTTTGCCACCTCCTTCAGGAAAAAACTCCGGCCCATAGTCCTGTATTCAGATTCGATCGCCTGCAGAGCACCCCGTATATCCTGGGCAGAGTATTCAGGGAGCCACTGGCTGACCTCCTGTGGTGAGAGCGGATGATCAGCCGCAAAAAGAAGGGCCTCAAGAATGGCTTGAAGGTTCTCGGACACGGTTACGGAGTCCTCCTGTCGTCAAGGGCAGCGTTCAAAAGAATATCGCTTTTCGGGTCAGGCTGGAACACCTTGAGAAGACCTTGGTGGACCAGTTCAAGCAAGGCCAGAAAGGTGACAACTAGTTCTGAAAGTCCCATGCTTTTGGGAAAAAGTTCCTGAAAGTACAGGGTATGCTTTTCTCGCAATATGGTCGTGATCTGTTCTATTTTTTCGTTGATAGACCATTCCTCAAGGCGAAAGCGAAGTTGAGTGTCAGGGAGCCTCTGATCAATGATTCGCTGAAAGGCATCGATGAGCTGAAAAATATTTACCTGGATGGAACCCTGTTCGCCTTGTGCGAGAGCGGAAAGTTCATCAGAAGGCACCCGGCTGAAGACATCTCGTCCCAGGATTTCCCGCTCTGAGAGATCATGCGCGAGTTCCTTGATACGCATGTACTCCAGCAGAGGCCGGGTGATTTCAAGGCGCGGGTCCTCTTCCTCTCCGTCCCCGTCCGTATCCGGGAGGAGCATCCGTGACTTGATGTGCATCAGGGTGGAGGCCATGAGAAGAAAATCACCCGCGACATCAATGTTGAGTGCCTTCATCATTTCCAGGTATGCCAGATACTGGTCGGTTATGGTGGCAATAGGGATATCGAATATGTCCACCTCATTCTTGCGAATCAGGTGAAGCAGGAGGTCCATGGGACCCTCGAATATCTCCAGTTTCACTTCGTATGCCATCTGGCTCTCCATTCAAATTTTGACGGCCTCTCTGACTTGTTCCATGGTCTGGGCGGCGATAATGCTCGCCTTGCGATTGCCTTCTTCTATAACTTCATCCACCCGCCCCACATCGGCTTCCAGCTCTTTTCTGCGTTCTTTTATGGCCGCCAAACCTTTTTTCAGGTTTTCGGCCATCATTTTCTTACATTCCACACACCCCACTTCAGCAATACGGCATTCCCTGTCTATCCGGGAGACCAGGTCTTTTCCCGAGTAGATCTCGTGGAATGAGTACACGTTGCAGATAGCAGGGTCCCCGGGATCTGATTTTCTGGCCCGCTGGGGATCGGTGATCATCTGCATGACCTTGCGGTCAATTTCCTCATCGGTATCTGTAAGAAAGATGGCGTTGCCGTAACTCTTGCTCATCTTGCGCCTGTCCATTCCAAGGAGCTTTGAGGTAGGCGTCAGGACCACGTCAGGTTCCGGGAAAACAGGACCGTAAAGGTAATTGAACCGCCGAGCAATTTCCCTGGTCAACTCCACATGGGGTGCCTGATCTTCTCCCACAGGGACGCCGTTCGCCTTGTACATAAGGATATCCGCCGCCTGGAGGACCGGGTACCCGAGAAAACCGTAAGTGTACACGTCACGCTGGGTAAGCTCCTTTAGCTGTTCCTTGTAGGTTGGATTTCTCTCCAACCAGGGAAGAGGCGTGATCATGGAAAAAATCAGGTGCAGCTCAGCATGTTCCTTTATGCTTGACTGGACAAAAAAGGTGCACATATCAGGGTCGAGGCCGACCGATATCCAATCAATGAGGATATCTCGACTGCACTGCCGGATGATGTCGGGGTTGGCGTATTCGCTGGTCAGGGCGTGCCAGTCCGCGATAAAATAGAAACAGTCGTATTCTTCCTGGAGGTGTTTCCAGTTCAAAAGGGCCCCATGAAGATGTCCAAGGTGCATTTTTCCGGTTGGCCTCATGCCGCTGACGATTCTTTTTTTCATTCCCAGTTTCTACCTCCCCACAAAGTAAAATTCGAAATTCATCGGTTCTGCCCCTCCCGACCCAATTTCTCAACTCCCCGGAAGTTGGGCTGCCTCGTGCCCTAGAGTACCCCCCACAAGTGATCCCGCAGATTGACGCCGAGATTGTGAAACCGGGGACCCGCCCGAAGGGTGGGGAGTCCAAGCGAAGCGCGGACAAAAATAGCCACTTATGGATGGAAACTACTTCGGTGATTGCGTGCTCCCAAAGTGTTGTTCCACAAAAGCTATCTCATCATCCCTGGTTTTGACAAGACCATTCAGACGTGCCTCCAGGAGATTTTCCATGATATCCCTGAATATTGGTCCGGGTTCAAAGCCCATCTCCACCAGGTCCTTTCCGTGGAGAAGGATAGCGGTACCCCTCAGCTTCGTAAAATAAAGAGAGATGAGCCGCTTTATCTTGTCACTGTTTGCGCGGGCCATAAAATAAAGCAGGGTTTCCGTGTCGTATTTGTTGAGCA
>QMLQ01000148.1 GCA_003646815.1 Deltaproteobacteria bacterium
GCGACACTGAAAAGCGGATCATTTTCACAAATCTTCCAGGAATTTTTGGCTGATATGGAAAAAAACGATTACGGTTCAAGGTTCTTTATTCTCCTGTTGCTCCTGTCCCTGGTACTCCTCCTGCGGCTCTTCTGGACGTACATTTCCGCCATTGTTCTTGCGCTCCTCCTGGCGAGCGTCTTTGCCCCCCTCCATCACTGGATGACCAGGATATTGAGAGGAAGGAGCACCATCTCATCCCTTGTAATGACTTCCCTCATTTTCCTGATCCTCATGGTTCCGGTGGGCGGCTTTATAGAAAGCCTTTCCAACGAGGCATTTGATTTTTACCAGAGGACCAAGAACGCAGTTTCCGTTCAGAAGATACAGGAGCGCATTAACGGCAACTCCCTGTGGGCCCAGCAATTGCGGAAGTGGGGCAAAATGACGGGGATTGAATTCAACAGGGAAACCATCCAATCCGGTTCCGCCACTGTGGGGAAAAAGGTGGGGCTCTTTCTCTACAACCAGATCAGGTCCGTGGCATCGAATCTTCTCAACTTTCTCATCCATTTTTTCCTCATGATACTGACCATCTACTACGTTCTCAAGGAAGGAGAACGCCTAAAGGATTACCTTATTGAACTCCTTCCTCTTCCAAGAGATCAACTCGAGAAGGTCACGGGAAAATTTCAGGAAATGGGAAAGGCCGTTTTTGTGGGCAACGGGTTGTCCGGGATGATTCAAGGCGTTCTCGGGGGCTTCGGATTTTATATGTTCGGGCTTGAATCCTCTCTCCTCTGGGGAACTTTTATCGCGTTCATGGCGTTCCTCCCGGTCATTGGTGCATCCATCATCTTTATTCCCGCCACTATTATCCTCTTCCTGCAAGGAAAGACGGGAATCGCTCTGGGCTTCCTTATCTACAACGTGGTGTATAGCTCGGTCATCGAATACATTATCAAGCCGCGGGTCATCGGGAAAGGGATGCAGATGAATTCCCTCCTCGTCTTCATTGGCATCATCGGAGGCATAAAACTTTTCGGCATTCTCGGTATCATTTATGGTCCTTTGATTATAACCATTTTTATTACCATGGCCGAGATATACCGTCTCGAGTACAAGGAAAATATGTAATTTTGGGTGGGTCGTTCGCGGATCAAGGCTGCATCGTTTCTGTGCATGGAGGAAAATTTCATGGAACCTGAAAAAATACTCAAAGGAAGACGTGTCCTCATCGTAGATGATGAAGAAGACATCGTTGAATTTCTCACAGAGGTCCTTGAAATATGTAAATTAGACAGGGCCTCAACCTATGAACAGGCGAAGGATTTGCTTGAGAAGAATCAGTACGATATTGCCGTCCTCGATATCATGGGTGTCAGGGGCTACGACCTTCTCGAGCTCGCCAAAAGGCGGGGAATACCAGCACTGATGCTCACCGCTCATGCCGTATCCAAGGAAAACCTGAAAAAGTCCTTTCAAAAGGGTGCTGCCTATTATGTCCCAAAAGATGAAATTGCCAAGATAGACATTTTTGTCGCTGATGTCCTTGATGCCATAGACAGAAACAAGAACGTTTTTGTAAAATGGTATGAACGTTTGAGCAATTTTTGCGACAAGAGATTCGGTCCCAATTGGAAAGATGAAGATCCTGAGTTCTGGGATTCCCTTATCAAATACTAGCGTCGAGGAGGGAACAAGAAATGAGAAAGGCAGGAGTAGGCATAACCATTACACAGCATATTCTAAACCAGCAACGCCAGAACCCGGAAGCAACCGGCGCTTTCACGACGCTTCTGAGTGAGCTCATTGTTGCGGCCAAGGTCATCTCCAGGGAGGTAAACAAGGCCGGCCTTGTGGACATCCTGGGAAGCACCGGAAAGATTAACGTACAGGAGGAACAGGTCCAGAAGCTTGATGTATTTGCAAATGCAATCATCGTTGAGCGGATGCAGCATATCGGTGAACTCTGCAGTATGGGTTCAGAAGAGGTCGCGGACCTTATTGAAATTCCTCCGGAGTACCCCAAGGGCAATTATATCCTTGTATTTGATCCGCTGGATGGTTCTTCGAACATTGATGTTAACGTGAGCATCGGCACCATTTTCGGGATCTACAAGAGAAAAAATATTGATTCAGACAGTGATGTCATGCTGGAAGAAGTCCTCCAGCCTGGCCTGAAACAGGTGGCGGCGGGATACTTCATCTATGGGTCGAGCACGATTATGGTGTACACCACCGGGAACGGAACGGGCGTTCACGGTTTTACCCTGTACCCCAGTGTGGGAGAGTTTCTCCTTTCCCATGAGGACATTCGCATTCCGGAACGGGGGAAGATCTACAGTGTAAACGAGGGGAACTCCCAGTACTGGGACGAAAAGACCCGTGCCATGGTAAATTATTTTAAAGGCTCCGACAATGCCCTTGGCAAGCCGTACACGTCCCGCTACGTGGGAAGCCTTGTAGCGGACTTTCACCGGAATCTCCTGAAAGGCGGCATTTTCATGTACCCCGCTGACTTGAAGGATCCCAAGAAACCCACCGGGAAGCTTCGCCTCATGGTGGAAGCCAATCCCCTTTCCATGGTTGTCACAGAGGCGGGAGGGTATGCCAGCGACGGCAAAGGACCCATACTGGAAATAGAACCGTCGGAACTGCACCAGCGGGTACCTCTCTACATCGGCAGTAAAAAAGACGTTGAAGACGCAGAGGCCTTTATTAGCGGCAGGAAGTAAAATACATGATTGGTCGGTAGCTTATAAGTACATTTGTTTTGAAAATGAATACCACATATTCTTGTGATCGTATTTAATGACAAATTTCAAAATCCAAATTTCAAATCAATTTCCAATGCCAAATGCCCAAATTGTATAAAAGCGCGAACTGGTGTGGGTCCACCGCCACAGAGGCAATGACATGTTTTGTCATTTTGTCATTTGAGCTTTGACATTCGGGTTTCCGGTTTACCCGGGTTTTCACTTTTGATCTTTCAGCATCTGGATGAAAGTCTCGATCCTGAGGCTGGTTCGGCTGTCAAGGGGCCCAGGCCTGTCTCCTTCCAGGGTGAGGATAGGCACCGGGAGATTTTCGCGCAGAAGAATATCATAGATCTGCCGGTAGCAGAATGTCTGGGTGTAGTGTATAAGCCCATCAAGGTTTCTTTCATGAATTGCCTTTCTGATATCCCATAAGCGCCCCTCCACTGCATAAGGATAGGTGTAGGATAGGTACTGATCTACAATATCAGCTTTTCTATCCGGCATGCTGAACTGGCGCTGCACTTCATTATAGACCACCCGCGCATCCAGTGCCTCGATGAGTTCATAAAATCCAGAGAAAATGGGGGGCACGCCCAGGTACCCCAGCCGAATCACTTCCCTGAAAGGGGGTCTTTTCTCTGCTTTGCTGATAAACTTATCAAGATCTTTCTGGAATGACTCAGGGTCCCCCCCGAAATCCGAACTGCTGACAAGGAATTGGTGGTTTTCAAGCCCGGAAACACGGTTTTCCACGTAGGTCAACTCATCCAGTCTCCGGAGGCTCATGCGAATCCCGTCAAGTCTTGCCTTCGCCCTGCGGACTGCTTCCCATGAAGCCCCGAGGGCCTTCCGTAAGCGATCCATCTGGACCTCCAGTCCCTCGCGGCTCCGATCCAGGGGAAAGGCGAAAGGGAGCACTTCTACTCCCTTTGCTGCCAGCACTTCGCTCAGGGCAATGGTATTGCTGCAATCACCGCCGGTTACCGCTATGATTTGCTTGAATTCCATTTGCAGGGTTATGGCATAAATACCCTTGATCCAGGCACATACATTATGGGCAAACCCGTCACGTTCCGCACGTTCCACAAGATCCTCAGGGTCGGGCGCGGTTATGAAGAGATTGTTCAGATCGACGGCTTTTCGGCCCGAAGCAGTGATAATCTCCACGGGGATTGTGGCGGTGATGCCGATCACCGGACTATGCCTCCACAAAATGAAATTTGAATTGGGGGAGCTCCAGGCAGGTCAGCTTATTGCCGTAGACGGCACCGGTATCAAGGCCGATTTTGTTTTCAAGCACCAGGGGTTCAGAGAACGGAGTATGGCCGAATATGACTTTTTTCCCGAAATGGTGTGCTGAAAAAATGAAAGGATCGCGAATCCATACCAGGTCTTCAAAATCCTGTTCCGGAAGCGGCACACCCGGCCTGAATCCCGCATGTACCACATAATAATCTTCAAGCTCCAGGTAAGTCTCAAGTGAGTTATAAAAATCCATGTGGGATGCCGGCACCAGGTGGTTATCGGATCCTTCACGACTCGCATCATAGCTCTCAAGCGTCCGATAACCGCCGTTCATAAGAAAGAGTTTTTTCTCTTTTCCGTTGAGGTAGTCCAGAAAGGCCGCTTCGTGATTGCCGATGAGGCATTGGATCCGCGAAGAAATCTTCTTCAGCTCGATAATAAATTCCACGACCCCCTTCGGGTCATCTCCTCGATCAATATAGTCCCCGAGAAAAATAAGGCGGTCTTCACCTGGCTGCCAGTTGATTTTTTCCAGCATGCGCTTTAACAGGTCAAGACAGCCGTGGACATCCCCTATTATGAATATTCTCTTATCAGTCATTTACCTTCCAAAAAAATACGAACCTTATCCCTCGGGTCCAATCGCTTCAGGCCACTGTGTCCGGCCGCATCAAGGGCATCCCTGAACTCTCTGGAATTGAGCCTGCGATTTATCAGTGCATCTTCATTGGCGGTGCCGCATGGCCTGTATTGGTCCATGATGTTTGTGTATGTATCGGGTGAAATTTCCTCTGCCAGGAAGGCGACAATTTCTTTCGTACCCGCTACTCCGTTCGGCATCACCAGATGCCGTACAAGCAGTCCTCTGGTCGCAATCCCCTCGTGGTTTATCTCCAGGTCACCTACCTGCCGATGCATCTCCTTGATAGCATCCCTTGCAACGCTCGGATAGTCGGGCGCGGCGCAATACTGTTTTGCCCATTTTTCATCCCAGAATTTAAAATCAGGCATATAAATATCAACAATCCCTTCGAGAAGCTCCAGAGTCTCCCTGCGGTCGTATCCGCTGGAATTGTACACCAGCGGTATGTTCAGTCCGCCTTCTATTGCAGGGACAAGGGCCTCAAGAATTTGCGGGACCATGTGAGTAGGGGTTACAAAGTTAATATTGTGGCACCCCCGTTTCGCGAGTTCCATCATCATTGCGGCAGCCTGCCCCGGTTCCACTTCCCAGCCCTCCGCAAGGTGGCTGATATCATAGTTCTGGCAGAATTGACAGAGTAAATTGCAGTGGCTCAAAAAAATGGTTCCCGATCCGTACTTTCCCACAAGGGGGGCTTCTTCGCCGAAGTGCGCGTTGTAACTTGCAATTTTTATCCTTCTCCCTGCACCGCAAAACCCTACTTCCCCTGCCAGCCTGTTGACCTTGCACCTTCGCGGGCAGAGGTCGCAACTGGCCAGCCGGTCCAGCGCATTTTTGACACGGTCCTGGAGCGTCCCGTCCCGGTAAAGGCTGATGTACGAAGGTTCCATTCTTTTCAAAATTCAGAAAACACTATCCCCCTGAAAAGAGCTCAATCTTTTTCAGGGGGATAGAATGGGATCAGTCTCGCGCTGAACCAAAGATCCTCAGCAGCATAAGAAAAAGGTTAATAAAGTCAAGGTAAAGGGACAGGGCCCCGAGGATAGCCCCCTTCCTCACCACAGAACCATCAAGTCCCGCGGGCTGAGAGAGCGCCATGTTTTTCAGCTTCTGAGTATCATAGGCGGTAAGTCCCACAAAGACAATGACGCCAATATAGCTTATGATGAGGCTCATACCATTGCTGTGGAGAAACATGTTCACCACTGAAGCAATGATTATGCCTATGAGTCCCATGAAGAGAAAGCCTCCCCAAGAGGTCAGGTTTTTCTTTGTGGTCCACCCATAGATACTGCAGCCAATAAAAGTCGCCGCGCATACGAAAAAAGTGCTGGCAATGGAAGTCCGTGTGTATGCGAGAAAAATAAAGGAGAGGGTGAGGCCATTTAAGCCCGAATAGAGCACAAAAAGAAATGTGGCTGTACCCGCGCTGATCTTGTTGATCATCCCGCTGATGGCAAAAACCAGCCCCAGTTCACCGAGAATCAGCATGAAAAAGACCATTCGGTTGCCAAAGATGAATCGAGTCATGCTCTCGCTACTGGACACGTAGAATGCCACGAATGCGGTCAGGGCAAGGCCGATTCCCATCCAGTTGTACACACTTCTCACAAAATCATTGACCAGGACTTCTGTCTTTGGTCTTGCTGTAGTCAATTGCTGCATTTTGATTTCCTCCTCCTGCATGTCAAGAATATCAAAAAAGGCTTAAAGTCAATACGGTTCATTTAAGTACTTCTACTCTTACCTCGAAGCCCTAGATGTCATTCCCGAAAAAGCGGGAATCCAGGTTTTCAGGCTTTCCTGGACCCCGGCCTTCGCCGGGATGACGGTTGGGCAATCCCCTTTTGATGCCAGGTTGTAAATATTATAACCCCATTCACGGAAACTGCAACTTCTATCGTCCTTTTTTGGTTGCCCCTTATTGGTCGGGTTGCTATCTTGCTCATTAGTCAATAGGCACTATTTTGAAAACACCGAGGAAATCTCGCACATGAAATTGAACGCTGAAAAGCTCTTTGTCGCCATGGTAGGCCTTCCGGCCAGGGGAAAGTCCACCATTGCAAGCAAGCTCAAGGAAAACCTCCTCAAGGATGCCATTAAGACCCGTATCTTTAACAACGGCCAGTTGAGAAGACGGCTCATGCGGGAGAACACCTCTTATCCTGAATTCTATAGCCCTGACAACCGGGAGGGGGTTCGCCTTCGAGAAAAAATAGCCCTGATCAACATTGAAAAGGCCAATAAATACCTTGAACACGATGGAAATATCGCCATCCTGGACGCTACAAACGTGAGTGGCAACCGAAGGAACATTATTGTCAGCTTATCGAACAAATACCCCCTGCTTTTTATTGAATGCATAAACAACGATGCGGAAATCCTGGAAGAGAGTATCAAGAGGAAGATCACCCTGCCTGAGTTTCAGCACCTCAGTGAAAACGTTGCAGTGCGCAGCTTTAAACAGCGCATCGACTATTACAAGAGCATTTATGATCCGCTTGGAAAAGAGCGCAACTTCGTTTGCCTTGACTCATTGAACAATAAGATCTTGAAAGAAGATATTCGTGACTCGCTTCCCTATTATGACCGCATCCGTGATTTTTTGGTCACGGACAGCGTCAAGAATCTTTTTCTGATCAGGCATGGGGAGACCTACTTCAATTTGGAGAACCGGATTGGCGGTGACTCCCGCCTCACACAAAAAGGGCAGTCACAGGCCGTAGCGCTAGCGCGCTATTTTCGGAAGAAAGTCATTCCGGTGATTTTTACCAGTGAAAAAACCAGGACCATTGAGACAGCAAAACCCATTAAAGAGCTCCAGGGACATTGCGCCATCATTCCTTTGCGTGAGTTCAATGAAATTGACAGCGGAGTCTGTGAAGGAATGAGTTACGAAGAAATCAGAGAAAAGATGCCCAGTATCTACGCTTCCCGGAAATTGGACAAATATAATTATGTGTACCCCGGCGGTGAAGGATATGTCACCATGCAGGAAAGAATTGGCCGGGGCATAAAAAAGGCGCTGTATTTGAGTGGAAACGCAGGTAACATAATGATCGTGGGGCACCGGGCGGTCAACCGCATGATTCTCTCCCATTTCCTTTACCGCCGCAAAGAAGATGTCCCCTATATTTATATCCCCCAGGACAAATTCTATCACATCATTGCCACCCAGGACAAAAAACTCTTTCAACTGAAACGGTTTGAACCCCTCTCCAAGAACTGATTCTGAAACACGAGAGAACCGGGAAGTTGCACCCGGGAAAAATTGTAACGGGCCGTCCGACATGATTGTGGAAGAGGACCTCTTTTCGGTGAAGAATCTCGAGCGGCTTCTTCGAAACCCCTTGGTTCAGTCCCTGGGGGAAATCACCAGATGGCCGGACATCCTTGAGGAAAATCAAAAGATACTGGAGAAGATAGCCCTCACGAAGAAGCTCGGAAAGCGGGTAGACGGGCACACTGCAGGTGCCAGGTATGATCAATTGGCCGCCCTATCAAGGGAAGGTGTGGAATCCTGTCACGAGAGCATCA
>QMLQ01000149.1 GCA_003646815.1 Deltaproteobacteria bacterium
CGGGGCATTGAGCCTCCTGACGGGTTTCCGCTTACCCCTGAAAATATCCGGTTTGTAAACTACGTGTTCGATTATTTCCTCAAGAAGGCAAATCCTTCAGCTCTGGGGATGTTCGACTTGGACCGCATGTTTTCATCTCCAGGTTCACAAGACCTGGACTTGCTGAAGAAAACCCTGGGCCGGGTGGAACGTCGGTATCTCCCCCTCATGGAGTCTGTTTTGAAGCGGCATGAGAAGGAAAAGTACAGGGTGGAGCCGCTGTTGTTTCTTGCGCTGATGCGGCAGGAATCCAGGTTTGATCCCCTTTCCATATCCCAGGTGGGCGCTGCCGGTATTACACAGATAATGCCGGGCACGGGCCTGCTTTTGGGGATGACTGCTATTTTTCAACCTCCTTATTTCAAGAAGGCCAGGGAAGTGATGTTGAAGGAACGGACCATGAAGGCAAGGGCACTGAAACTGATCCGCGAGCCCAAAGAATTTTGCCGGGAAGAGGATGCCAGGAAGGCTCGTCAATTTATGCAGGAGGCACTTTCATGGAAAAAGAAGAGAGAGGCCCTTTATCGGAGGTATAAACGTGAGCTCCTTTCACACAAACGGGATGATCGGCTGGATCCAGAGAAAGCGATTGATGCGGGGTATCGGCTGTTTTCAGAATTGATGCGGGGACAACGGGGAGACATAAGCCTTGCCCTTGCGGCTTACAACGCGGGTTCCCGTGCTGTAAAAAAATACAATGGACTCCCCCCTTACCCGGAAACCGTCACCTTCAGAAACAGGGTATTGCGGTATTACAGGCAGTACTTAACAAAGATGGGGTGGATGTCAGCGGATGGAAGACCGGGCACATGAAAATTAGCCGCTGTGCCGGTCAGTTTCAACCCATCGCAGCCACACCCGCTTGCGGGCCTGAAATTTATACAGGACCCGATCGAGTTGACTTGAGAGTTCCAAGGAGGAAGGTTTCCTTCTTGAAAAGAAGAGAAGATCTCTTTCGAGGCGTTGCCAATCGGGCATCCGGTGCGTTTCCCCCCGCCGGAACCTGTCGAATTCCAGGTGCATCCGGTCTATTTGGTTTTCAAAAAGAAAGATGGCTTCTCTATATTCTGTGTGATCGCTGAAGGTCCCCATTGCCGGCCTCTGCAAACGTATTTCTGCTTTTATTAATACCTGTTTTATCAAAAATAGCAATGCCGTTTTTTAAAGAGAGACAATATGTTCGACAGGATTTACAAGATTATTTGCCCCGGCCGGAAACCGGGGCAAATAGTGCATCCGCGTTGCGGAGGGGAATAGAGCAGACATCAAGGCCGAGTTCCGATACCACGAACAATTTCACGGGAGGCAGAGGAAAAGCCTTCGCCGAAGGTGATTGTGTTTTGTCCGTTTAATCCCGCCGGGGCGCAGGCCCCTACGGAGGCTGGAAACTGGCAAAGAAATCCGGTCAATCCGGTCAATCCTGTCGAAAGCCGGAGAAGGCAATGGCCCCTTTTAGGGGCCTTCCTCATACCACCAGTTCTACTGGTGGTCGCTGATTTGAAAGATACTTGACAGAGAAAAGGCTTCCCCGGTAAAGGTAAGTTTAAGATAAACAATAGGAGGTAAAAATGACTGACACCATTATGAAAGAGAGCGCTTTCCCTGATCTCAACCTGGTCAAGAGAGGGAAGGTTCGTGATATTTATGAAGTGGAAGGCAATCTGCTGATCGTCGCGAGTGACCGCATTTCCGCCTTTGATGTGGTGATGGATGACCCTATTCCCGGAAAAGGAGAAATTCTGACGCAAATATCGCTTTTCTGGTTCCAGAAGCTGGGGCACATTGTTGAAAACCACCTTATTGCAACAGATCCGGCCCAGTACCCGGAATCATGCAGGAAGTATGCAGATGTCCTTGAAGGGAGAAGCATGCTTGTAAAAAAAGCAGAGCCCCTGCCCGTGGAGTGTATTGTTCGAGGCTACCTGTCCGGGTCAGGATGGAACGAATATCGTTCTGAGCAAAGTATCTGCGGCATTTCCTTGCCGGAGGGGTTGAAAGAGTCCGATCCTCTGCCGGAACCGCTGTTTACCCCCTCTACAAAAGCGGAAGACGGGATGCATGATCTGAATATCTCTTTTGAGGAGACAGTGGAGTTAATCGGGCAGAAAACCGCGGAAGCGGTGCGAGACTTGAGTCTTGAAATCTATTCCTTTGGGCGAGATTACGCTGCCAAAAGAGGAATTATCATTGCGGATACCAAGTTTGAATTCGGATTTGTTGATGATCGGCTGCTCTTGATTGATGAAGTCATGACCCCCGACTCTTCTCGTTTCTGGCCAATGGATCTCTATGCTACCGGTGGACCTCAGCAGAGTTTTGACAAACAATTCTTGCGAGATTACCTCTTAAGCCTCAAATGGCCGAAAAAACCGCCCCCGCCGAAATTGCCTCCTGAAATCATCAGGAAAACCCTCGAGAAGTACAGGGAAGCCCTTGCTCGGCTCACCGCATCGGACGATGCATGACTGAGCTGAAGATGCCTTAAATAAATAAGAAAAGTTTACGGGAGGCGCCTTGACAACAATCAGGGCGATGCTTAACGTATCGCATGACATTGCAGCGCAATCCCAGCTTTTCACCAGGAAGCGAATGTTACCTTTCCAGGCCCTTTTGCAGTAAAGCCAAGTTGAATAGGAGACACTGTCAGCAGGTGCGTTACAATTCCGGTGAGATGACTTTTGTGAAATATGAGGTTTGAGGAAGCATGAATCAAGCGAGCGCCGAAAAAACGGAGAAAGACACCATGACCGGATCCCGGGAGAATCCTGGAACAGGAAAGCCGGGAAGCGGTAAAGGTGAGGCCGAAAAAAAGAAAAAGGGGGAAAAACCCTTCGAAAAGATGACAAAAAGTGAACTGATCCAGAAGATAAAGGATCTGCAAGATCAGGCGGAAAGGAATTACGAGCTGTATCTCCGGTCTCAGGCAGAGATGGAGAATATGAGGAAGCGTTGGCAACGGGAAAAGGAGGAGTGGATCAAGTTTTCAAATGAGTCCCTGATAAAGGACCTTCTTCCCCCTCTGGACGCCCTTGATCAGGCCATAGCTCACTGCGCCATCACGAACGAAGATTGCCTGGACAGCCTGAAGCAGGGTGTTGAGCTGACGCTAAAGGGACTGAAAGATGCCCTTGCAAAAGCGGGTCTTGAAGAAGTAAAGGCCCAGGGAGAAGCATTTGATCCCAACTTTCACCAGGCAGTGAGCGAGATGGAGGACGGGAGCGCAGAACCGGGATCCGTCCTGAGTGAACTGCAAAAAGGATATCTGCTGAATCAGCGATTGTTGCGGCCCGCGATGGTCGTGGTGAACAAGAAGAACCGGGGTTCTGAAAACGAAATGGACGAGTAAACATTGATTTACCCGTTTGCAGTATTTGAAATAAATCAAAAGAGATTGCTGTTGTTAAGGAGGCAATAAGATGGGAAAAATAATAGGGATTGATCTAGGAACGACTAACTCATGCGTGGCGGTGATGGAGGGAGGTGACCCGGTTGTTATCGCCAATGCGGAAGGGAGCAGGACCACACCCTCAATGGTTGCATTCGCAGACAGTGGAGAAAGGCTTGTGGGCCAGACTGCGAAGCGACAGGCCGTCACCAACCCGCAGAACACGGTGTTCGGGGTTAAACGACTGATCGGGCGGAAGTACGCGTCTCCAGAGGTGCAGAAGGACAAGGAAGTCCTGCCCTATGAGATCAGCCAGGCGAGCAACGGTGACGCGCATGTGAGAATAAGGGGGAAAGACTACAGCCCTGCCGAGATATCCGCCATGATTCTCCAGAAAATGAAGCAGACTGCCGAGGATTATCTGGGGGAGAAAATTGAAGAAGCTGTTATCACCGTACCGGCTTATTTCAATGACAGCCAGAGGCAGGCCACGAAAGATGCAGGCAGGATAGCCGGTCTCAAGGTGGAGCGGATTATCAATGAACCGACCGCGGCTTCGCTGGCATACGGTGTGGACAAGAAAGGCGACAAAAAGATAGCTGTTTTCGACCTCGGAGGCGGCACGTTCGACATTTCCATTCTGGAGATCGGTGAGGGCGTTTTTGAGGTTAAGTCCACAAATGGTGATACGCACTTGGGTGGAGAGGATTTTGACCTGCGGATAATGAATTACCTGGCTGATGAATTTAGGAAAGATCAGGGTATTGATTTGCGGAACGACAAGATGGCCCTCCAGCGATTAAAGGAGGCTGCGGAAAAAGCAAAAATGGAGCTCTCCGGTTCCATGGAGACGGATATTAACCTGCCATTCATCACTGCTGATGCCTCAGGCCCTAAACATCTCAACATAAAACTGACGCGTGCGAAACTGGAATCGTTGGTGGATGACCTGGTGGAGAAGGTCACGAACCCGTGTAAAGAGGCCCTGAGAGATGCAGGCCTCAGTGCCGGTGATGTTGATGAAGTGATCCTGGTGGGCGGGATGACCAGGATGCCGAAGGTACAGGAAAAGGTGAAGCAGATTTTTGGAAAGGAACCCAGTAAGGGTGTAAACCCAGATGAGGTTGTGGCCATCGGAGCTGCAATCCAGGGTGGTGTCTTGAAAGGTGACGTCAAAGATGTGCTTCTCCTTGACGTGACGCCCTTGTCACTGGGGATCGAAACGCTGGGAGGAGTTTTCACCAAGCTCATTGAGAAGAATACGACCATCCCGACCCGAAAGAGCCAGATATTTTCAACTGCGGCTGATAACCAGCCTGCCGTTGAGATTCACGTCCTCCAGGGTGAACGTGAAATGGCGGCAAATAACAAGACATTGGGGCGATTTCAGTTGGTGGGTATTCCTCCGGCACCGCGTGGCATTCCTCAGATTGAGGTAACCTTTGATATTGATGCAAACGGAATTGTCCATGTTTCAGCCAAGGATATGGGAACCGGCAAAGAACAGTCCATCGAGATTACGGCATCAAGCGGACTGAGTGAAGAAGAAATCGAACAGCTGGTGAAAGACGCTGAAGTGCATGCAGAGGAAGACAAGAGGAAGCGGGAACTGGTAGATGTTCGAAATACGGCTGATTCCCTTATCTACACGACTGAGAAGTCGATCAAGGAGGTTGGCGACAAGATAGACACAACAACCAAGGACCAGATTAACCAGGCCGTTGAAAAATTGAAAAAGGCCATGGAAGGGGAGAATGTCGAGGAAATAAAGCGTTTGAGTGACGAGTTGACGCAGGCATCTCATAAGCTGGCGGAAACCATGTATGCCCAGGCAAGCCAGCAGCAGCAGGCGCAGGGCGGCGGCTCAGCGGACTCGGCCGGAGGTGGAGGTGCCGCAGCCGATGATGATGTGGTAGATGCGGACTTTGAGGAAGTGAAAAAATAACCATGGCGAGTGCTGCATGTTACCGGGCTGTCTCCGCCACGCTGGTGGCGGGGATAGCCTTTTTTTTGCAGGGCTGTGTAGGTGTGCAGCCCATAAAACAGGCAGAAAAGCCTCCTGTTAAACGGGTCTTGCCAGCGGCCGTTGAAAAAGATGAATTTGCACAGGCTGAAGCTGCTCTGCAAGCCGGGCTCCAAGAGGAGGCGCTGGATCTGTATCGTGCCTATCTGGAGAAACATCCCGCAGGGAAAAACGCAGCCAGGGCCCTGCGAAAATTGGGGGATATTTTTTACCGTGAGGGGGCTTACAATAATGCTCTCAAGTATTATGAGAAGCTTGCAGAGGATTTTCCAGAATATCCCGAGCGGCCGGAAATTGGTTTTAGAATTATCAGGATTTACAACAACCTTGGTCGATACCACACGTCCCGCTACCGTGCCCTTGAATGGATCAAGCAGTACCCGGACGATCCATTAACAGGCAGGGTATACAATGTGCTGGGGCTGGACTATGAAGCCCTTCAGGACAATGAACAGGCCTTTTTGTGGTGGTTGCGCGCTGAAAAGAAAACAGCCGCAGATTCCCGCCTCCAGTCTGAAATCCGGGAACGGGTCTTACATATTATTGAAACGAGTGATATTGAGACCCTTACGCGAATGGCCGGCTATGCCAGTGGGACAGATTTTATCCCTCCTCTCTACTACCGGATAGCAATGTTGTCTTTGAAAGTGGATGATTTCGTTGGCGCGCGGAAAGCTGCCATGGAGTTGGTACGATCCACATCTGAGCAGACGTGGGTAAACCGGGGAAGAGAACTCCTGGAGCGAATTGAAGCCGAGCTGTCCGTAAAGGCGGGCACCTTTGGGTGCCTGTTGCCCCTCAGCGGCCCATTTGCCCCCTTCGGGGAGGAAGTCCTCAACGGGATCCAACTGGGACTGGGCGTGTTTGGTGCAGGAGGTGGAGATGGCCCAACGGTCGAAATGCTCATCAGAAACACCGAAGGCAACCCTGAAAAAGCCGCTGCTGAGGTGGAAGATCTGGTGAAACAGGAACATATCATCGGGGTAGTAGGTCCCCTTTCCAGCAAGGCCTCAGCGGCTGCCGCGCGAAAGGCGGAAAAACTCGGTGTACCGATCATAACGTTGACCCAACGGGAGGGAATCGCGGGCGAGGGGAAAATGGTCTTCAGGAACTTTCTCGTGCCCTCCAGAGAGATCAAGAAAATTATCAGCACGGCTGTAGATGAACTTGCCCTGAAGCGCTTTGCAATCCTCTATCCGGACAATTCATATGGCCGTTTCTTCATGAATGAGTTCTGGGACGGAGTTGAACAGGCAGGCGGAACCATTGCAGCGGTGGAGTCATATGAGCCAGACCAGACCGATTTTGCAGAACAGATAAAAAAAATGGTCGGACTTTACTACCCAAGGCCCGCATCCCTTGTGAAGAAACTCCGGGAAATGCGCACACCCTATGAGTTGGAGACTGAAATTGAACCAGAAGGACCCCAGCCCATTGTGGATTTCGACGCGGTGTTCATACCGGATACCTACCAGCGGGTAATTATGATTGCGCCGCAGCTCATGTATTATGATGTGAGAGACGTGCAACTCATTGGCACATCCCTGTGGCAATCCCAGAAGCTCATTGAGATGGCAGGAAAATACGTGCAGGGGGCAATATTTCCATCAGGATTTTTCAGAAAACAGCATGACTCAGAGGTAAGAGCTTTTGTCCGGCGCTACGAAGAAAATTTTTCAGCAGAGCCGGGGATCCTCGCTGCGACGGGATATGACACTGCAAGAATGTTAAAGGCCGTCACAAATGATTTCTCGATCCATACGCGAAATGAGCTGAGGAAGGCCCTGCTGGCACTTCGTGAATTCCACGGTGTTACTGGAAATATTTCTTTTGATGCGCAGGGAGAGGTCGAAAAAGAGCCCCTTATCCTCACCATAACCGGCAGACACATGACGGTCTTCCATTGAGGCTTATTCTTCCGTCTTTTCCTCCTCTTTGGGCGTATCCTTGTCTTGCCTTTTCTTTCTGGCCATTTTTGAAATAAAGATGCTGATTTCATAGAGGATAATCAAAGGGCCGGCCATCATGCACTGGGTGGCTACATCAGGCGGTGTCAAGATGGCGGCAATGACGAATGTTAACAATATTGCGTATTTTCGTTGTTTTTTCAAAAAATCCGCGGTGACAACGCCCATCTTGGTTAGAAAAAAAACGACCACCGGCAATTCAAAAACGACTCCGAAGGCAAAGAGGAGCTTGATGGAAAAGGAGAAGTACTGTTTCACTGAGGGAAGGGCTTTGACATATTCGTTGGAGAACCCCAGGAAGAACTTGAAACCGAAGGGAAAGACCACGAAATAGCCGAAAAGTGACCCTCCGACAAATAAGATGGTTGAAAAAAGGACAAAGGGAATAACGTATCTTTTTTCTCGCTGATACAGGCCCGGCGCAATAAAAAGCCACAACTCATAGAAAATAAAGGGAGCTGCCAGGAGGATGCCCGCGATGAGGGACACCTTGAGGTAGGTGATGAACATTTCAGGCAGGTTAGTGAAGATGAGTCGATCGCCTTCGGGCAGCACCGTTTTCAGCGGCAGAATGAGGTATTGGAACAGCCTTTCCGAGAAGAGGTAGCAAATGATAAAGGCGACTC
>QMLQ01000150.1 GCA_003646815.1 Deltaproteobacteria bacterium
ACGGCAGTTCATGCCCCCCTCTCCGAGCAGGACCTGAACCAGATCTCCTTTCCCCACCTCCGATGCCTTTCGCACAACACTTCTCTCGGGAAAATGAACGGTTATACTGTATCCGCGTGATAGGATTGAAAGGGGGCTGAGGTTCTGCAATTGCCTTTCCAGCATGGAGAGTGACATTTTTCTGCTGCTCAAATATATACCTGCGGCCCGGACAAGGGCCTGTGCAGTGAAATTTTTTTCCTGCCGCATTGCGGAAAGAAAGAGCAGGGGGGAATGGTAATGAAGGGCCCTCTTTTCCGCCTCCAGCATTCTCTTCGCATTCTCCAGATACGACCGGCCCGCGTGAATAACTCTCCCGGAAAGATCATCAAGGCGCATCCATGAATCCGCCAATCGCTTTCTCGGATCGTGCAGCCTCCCTGCAGATCTTTCAAGGTCTTCCCTCAAGTTGCTCAAGAGGGACTCGAGGCGGTTTTCCATCCTCTTTTTCAAATCGAGAACGCGGGTTACCAGAATTTCTTTTTCAGTAACAAGCATCTCCGCGGCAGCCGAAGGAGTTGGGGCCCTGAAATCAGCTGCCAGATCTGCTATAGTCACGTCAATCTCGTGCCCCACAGCCGAAATAACCGGAACATTTGACCTTCGTATGGCCAGGGCAAGCACTTCCTGGTTAAATGCCCAGAGATCTTCCACTGACCCCCCGCCGCGTGTCAAAATAATGACATCAACAGGCAAGTGGGTGTTCACCATTTCCAGGGCTTCTACAATCTCGCCCGATGCCTCTTCTCCCTGCACGCGTACCGGGACGACGATCACCTCCATGTTCGCAAAACGCCGTCCCAGGACCTTCAGGAAATCCCTGATGGCGGCACCCGTGGGCGAGGTAATGACCGCGACCTTCCGGGGAAGGAAGGGGAGAGGCTTCTTCACCGCCTCGTCAAAGATCCCCTGGGATGCCAGCTTCCGCTTTAACTGTTCAAATGCCAGCGCCAGAGCACCTACACCCATGGGCTCCAGGTAGTCCAGAATCATCTGGTATTCGCCCCGGGGCGGATAAACGCCAACCCTGCCCTGTGCCACTACTTTCATCCCGTCTTCGGGAAGAAATTTCAGGGTGCGGGCCTTATTTCGAAACATCACCGCCCTGATCTGGGCACGTTCATCCTTGAGTGCAAAATAATAGTGCCCGGAAATCGGCGACCGAAAATTGGAAATTTCACCTTCGATCCAGAGGAACGCAAACTGCTCTTCCAGGAGTCCCCTGATTTCCTCGGTGAGTTCTGAGACAGTATAAACTCTTGTATTTCCCTGAAACGGATTCAAAAAAACCCCTCTCTTCCCTGCCCCGTGAGGGGCCCTGATAGGGACGGCTCTCACACGGTCAAACCATGAACCGGCTACTGACAATATAAAGCCAAACACATCAAAGTTACAAGGGCTATTTATCCGGGCTCTTCAAAAATGACCGTGGCATGAAGATTGCAAAATCGCTTGCTGAAGGAGTGCTGATCTTTCACTCTCTCAAAATTACTGCCGACTGTTTTGAGGCACCCGGTGTGTATGCTGTTGCAAAACGAATGGATGTTTTGAACAACTATTTCACAGAAAAAATAGCGTCATGGCTCCTACAGACAAAATAGACGATATTGAGATACTCTATGGCAAAGATCTGGTCCGCTTTTTCAGGGAGCTGAAAAAGAACAAAACCGTCATAAGGATGAACCTTCTCGGCCATAAGTATGAACGCCTCACCATGGTTATCGATGTTCTTCACAAGAGCCTTCCCTATCACTTTCTCATCGACTACCCAAAAGGATTCAAGCGAGCCGTCCGAAATGTAACATCCTGGAAAATGAGATTTGAATTCAAGGGAAAAGATAGGCTTATTTATCGCTTCAGGACGTATGGTGGATACATGTCAGGCAGGGATATATGGGTCCCATTCCCGAGGCATATAGAACGGGTCCAGAGACGACGCTATTTCAGGTTGGAAGCACCTCTCGGTGCAAGAATGGTGATTTCGAAGTACGCCCACAAGCAGGAATTTACCCTCCTTAATATAAGTGAGGGAGGGGCTCTGGTTGGTTCGGGAAAAGGTTCCTCGCGGCAACCCATTTTTCAGAAAGGAGACTTTTTGCGGCACATGACCCTTTTTTTCCAATCAGAAGGCCAGCAGTTCAGTATCCCCATAGGGAAAGCCATGGTGCGCCGTCTCGACAAAGATCCCCTGACGTATCAGTACCAGTATGCACTCCAATTTATGGATCTCGGACAGGACGAAAGGAATGATCTCAAGGAACTGATTTATCTCTTTCAAAGGGACTTCTTAAAAAAACGTCAGAAAGTGGAGGGATAGGGAAAGGCACATATTCTCTTTAGACGTACATATCAATGAGACTGCCGGGGCTTGAAAACCTTTTTATTATTTTCCCCGAGGAGCGGTATTCTCCTTTGACCCGGGTAGACTCATATCCCACGTACACGATACCGTCCCTTCGCCGTTCATGGGTGCTGAAGCGACCTTGCTCATCACCTCGGTGAATCGGCAGTGGTGGTGGAATAGTGTAAAGTGGGACGAGAGCTCTTATTGTTCCTACGCTCGCGTTCACGCCGGCTCCCAGGAAAAGAGTTGTTGTATATTTACTTTTATAGCGGACCTTCAGCGGAATTACAACAAAAAAACGCAAATACTTCAACGATACCGGCTGAATGGTCATTTTCGCGCCAGGAAAAGGGGAATGTCCAGGTGGGCTTCTCCCCGCCAAATCTTCTGGAACCAAAGTGGCCCGCAGTCACGAGACAGCAAAAATCGGGATCTTTGAAGGTCTCTGAAGACCAGGTTTTACGATGAGCAATAGATTGCAGCGCGGAAAAAATTCAGGTTTTATCAGAAAGGCCGGAACGCTCTTCATTGCCGCCCTTTTCATAGCAGGCAGCTGGCTTTCCTGGAAATACCGAGATGAGCTGCGCGTGCCGTTAGCGCATTTCAAAAAGGCATGGGATAACGCATACCCGAAAGGCCAGGTGCGATGCTCTGTGGCGAGCACTGTTGACGGAAACCACTATCTGCGGATGAAACTGGCAATCCCCTGCGAGGACAGGAAACAACGGCTGCAGTTGTCACGTAATCTGCCGAGGTTCAAAAACCAGTTTCTGATGAAAATGAGCGAACCGGAAGTGAGGGAAGCGGTCAAAAACCGGGATTTCGAAACCATCAGGCATCACATCATCAAGATTCTCAACAACATTTCCAAGAAGCCGGTGAAAAGCGTTTACTTTGAAGGTTTTCTCTACGACTGAAACCTATCCTTTGAAGCGCTCCACCACTGCCCTTTCCCGCCAGAGGTAAAATGGGGATTGCACTTGTCCTTCCTCAAGCCATCCAAAATGGGTCTGCCGCTCAAGTCCGTAAAGGGGTCTGAAGATGCTGATTCCATCGGATCCTTCCAGCTCCAGTCCTTTCGCAATCTTTTCGTATAGCCTGCCGAGCTTGTCGCTGTCCCCTGCTGATTGCGGAATATGCACTCGCAGCCGCGTTCCCATCTCATACAGACCTGCTTCGCCAGACTTGATGTCCCTCACATACCGCTTCAACACGGCCATCCCTTCCTTGTACGGATATGATTCGGCAAACATTTCACCCCAGCTGTTCTTGTAGACGATGTCCATCCTGGCAGCAGTTCTTTTCAATTTAGTGAGTTCTTCCATATCGAGGACGACCATGATGCGGTCCATGCTAACATCATCATCCAATCTTGAACCTCCGGTCAACCCCAGGTATGCAGGCGGGAAGAACGATTGAAAGTGCTTGAGGAGATCAATGAGATCTGTCAGCCGTACTCCCGAGGGGTTGGGCGGCATTTCCACTCCCGTGGTCTGGAAATCATAAAGCCCATTATTCACGAGCCATGCAGCGACTTTAACAATACTTTCGGCGGAGAATATTTTCCACCGCAGCTTTTTTCGCTCCGTGGGATACAATGTGGCATCATACAGATCCCATCGCTTCTGTTTCGCACGGTTTCTTTCATATTGAAAGATACAGCGGTTCAATATCAACCTTCGCCCGGTCAGAAACGGGGTCAAACGCAACTTGTAGCGCTTTCTTGAAAATAAAACGATGAGTTTTCGCCCCAGGACTTCCAGGTCGTATTGAGCAATCTCCTGTTTTGCTCTTGCCCGGAGCCCTTCAGAGAGCCGGCGGTAAGTGGAAGAAAAAAACCGGTTGATTTCTGTTGAAAATTTCAACTGACGCCCGTAACTCCAGTTTCCAATTTGATTGAGATCCTCCACCATATCAAGTTGCCAGTCCCAGCGATCCATGAGTTCAGAAAAAACATCTACCTTGTAATCATCAACCTTTCTTCTTATCTTGGTCCTCGTCATTCCCGGCTGAGATTTCAGATAAAAGGCCTTTTTGACAAGGTCCATGTGGACAACGCGATCCTGTTTTCGGTAAAAATCCAGCACCGTTTCCACCATAAGCAGGTAGGGATCCATGTCTTTCAAAAACTTGCACCCCCCAAGGACCCGGTCTTTCAGTACCTCACAGAGCAACGAACCATCGTATTCATCTGAAAGATACAGTTCCATCATTGCCATCTTGATGAGTGCCTTAAACGGATCCTTTATCCCTTTACTCAATTGCCACAGGGCATTTCCCAGGAATTCACTTCTGGATACCCCTTCCAGGTATCCAAGATCTACAAAATCAACCGCATCCATCGGCGCCTTGCGTAGAAAGCTCTTCCAGGTCCTGTTGTAGGATTCCCTGTCCACACCGGAAGGCACGACCCACCAGTACGGGATCTTTCCTGATACAAGCAGCATCGTCCGGTAGCATTCTTCCTTTAGGAATTTTTTCTGGCTTGAACCGGAGCTTTCTTCATCTACTTTGCCGAAATCGTTGCGCCTGACCTGCTTAAGATCAAGAATGAAAAAGTGGACATCCATCCCAAAACTGGATTGACACCAGTAGGCAATTTGAGCAGTCTTTTCCTCTAATGCCTGAATGCTCCTGCGGGTGCATCGGCGTTTGTCGACGCATACCCAGTAATCAAAATCTGATTGCGCCGTCTGAGCAACGGTTCCCACGCTGCCCAGGAGGAAGAGAGATTCAATAAGGGGTCGTTTTATGAGGTAGCTTTGAAATGGAATAGTGCGGCGCCTGGTTTCCGGGAAATAGTCGCTGATCACCTGGCTCAACTGATAGGATGAACCAACAGCATATACTCCACATCCCGAATCACCCCCGGACACATACCCAGGGAGATCAACTTCATTGATACTCAACAGAACAGGGATAATCTCGAATACGACTGACGCCTTTTCGGAATCCATATCGTAGGCATACTGGCACCGCAGTCGATTATAATTGAGGAAGATTTTTTTGTTTTTCTGGATATGCCTGGCATCGAGCGTCTTTGGAGAGTTCTTCATGGTGCCACCCTATGCGGTGATAAGAAAAGGCCATCCCGGAAAGATGGCCTTTTCCTGTTCGATTATGATCGCCCTCACGGTTTTAGAACATCCATAAGGCCCTCCAAAACCATCTTTTCTGCCACCTGCGAAGAGTCAACATCATACTGACCCTTCTCCACAGCCTCTCTTAACTGGGCGATATGCTCCGCTCTTCCCGGCTGATCCGTCCGTGCAGCTTCGGCTATTCTCTGATATTCCACAGAGGTTTTTGAAAGTTCAATTCTTGCTGCAGATTCCCCGGTCTCATCCGGCTCGGACCTTTCCACCCGGTTTTCCCCTGTCTTCGCCCGCGAGGCCGCATCGGCAGAAGCAGAGATGAGTCCTATCTGTTTCGATACTTCATCAATTTTCATTTGATTCTCCCCTATTTCCCAAGAACATCGCTGAACAGTGCAGTCTTGTCTTCTTCCGTCCCACCATCCGAAGTACGTCCCTGCTGTTCCTGCGAGGTTACCTTCGCAATCAGTTTTGCGGAAAGCTGACTGAGAACCTGTCGTTTTCGCGCTTCAACAGAAATATCTACGAGATCTGCTGAAGACTGGACGGGCTGGACAGTATCCTGGGCAAAACTTGCCCTTCGCTTCAGCTGATTTCCGTATGTTCTCAGGACATTTCGAATCTGGTAGGTAGTTATTGTCATTCTTTTTTCTCCACCTGATCTATCGGCACTGGTGGAAAAAAACTTAAGGAAAAAATGTCATTGTGATTGTGGCGGGCAAATTAATGGTGGTTCAAAACATAACTTCCCGATTTTCATACGAAAACTAGTTTGCAAATCTTCGTTCTATTCCCTGCTTTTTAATCTTTTCCACCAGGGTAGTGCGGTTCATATTCAATAATTTAGCGGCCCGGTTCTTGATCCATCCCGTCTTTTCAAGGGCGTTAATGATCAATTGCCTTTCAAATTCATTCACTGCACTGCTCAATGAAAACCCTTCATCCGGAACAAACGTCTGGATCATCTGGTTGTTTCCGCTTTTCGCCGCGATTTTCTCCGGAAGATCTCCAACATCGATGTAATCTCCTTCAGAGAGGATAACCATTCTTTCTATAATGTTCTCGAGTTCTCTGACATTCCCAGGCCAGTCGTAGAGTTCAAGAGCCCTTACCACCTCCTTGGAAATCCCCTTTATGCCCTTTTTCTTCGCCTTGGTCATACCGTTGAGAAAATGGTGTACAAGGAGCGGGATGTCTACTCTCCTGTCCCGCAGGGGAGGCAGACTGATCGGGATCACTTTCAGACGGTAATAAAGATCCTCTCGGAATTTTCCCTTTTCAACCGCCTCTTCGAGATTCTTGTTTGTGGCCGCCAGAATTCTCACATCACACTTTATTGTCCTCGCGCCGCCCAACCGCTCAAATTCATGCTCCTGAAGCACACGGAGAAGTTTCACCTGGAGATGGGGACTCATCTCAGCCACCTCATCAAGGAATATGGTTCCCCCATTCGCCAACTCAAATCGCCCTATTCTGGTTCGGATGGCATTGGTAAAGGCCCCCTTTTCATGCCCAAAAAGCTCACTTTCCAGCAATTCTTCTGGAATTGCACCACAATTAACCGGAATCAATGGCTTTTCCCGCCTGGAGCTGTGGTAATGAATAGCCTTTGCCACCAATTCCTTTCCTGTTCCCGATTCTCCCAGTATAAGGACGGTACTGTCACTGTCAGCGACCTTTTCTATTACCCGGAAAACACGATGCATTTCCTGGCTGTCACCGATAAAATTGTGAAACTTGTATTTTTTCTTCAGCTGTCGTTTTAGGGCAATATTCTCCCTGCGCAAGTCTCTGAAGTCGAGGGCTCGTTTAATCACCAAGAGAACTTCATCCATCTTGATGGGTTTCGCCAGATAGTCGAAAGCCCCTGCCTTCATGGCTTCTACTGCATTGCGAATAGTGGCATACCCGGTAAGGATAATGCCGATGGAATCAGGATCATGCTGTACCAGGTGCTCCAGAACGGCCATTCCATCCACTTTTGGCATATTAAGATCAATCAAAGCGACGTCAAAAAAATCCTGCTCAATTTTCTCAATTCCCACTTCTCCGTCATCCGCCGTTTCCACCTCAAATCCCTGGCTTCGCAGGAAATCAGAGAAGTGATTTCGGATTTCTTCTTCATCATCAACCACCAAGATCTTCACATCAGCCATAGTAACCCCCCGGTTTCGAATGCACTTTCCACGTTCTTCATTTATTTCATGACGCCTGAAAAAGCTCGCCAATTTTTTGGCTTTTCGCAGCATCGCGCCAATTTTCTAACATACAATAGTAAATTAATCAACACTTTTTTCCCGATTTTCCCAAACTAGCTCGCATTTCTCACGGGCAATCTACTGTGGCGGTGGAAAGTCACATGGCTCCTGCGTTGCGCTTAAAAAATGACTTTGACATAATCCAGTACGAAGTGCAAAGTACCGAGTGCGGAGTATGAAAACAAAACGCCATTGATCAGAGAAGGAACTCAGAACTCACCACTGATGACTCAGCACTGTTTTCTTGTACGCCTTCATC
>QMLQ01000151.1 GCA_003646815.1 Deltaproteobacteria bacterium
TATTAGGGATATCATGTTGAAAGACACAGCCGATGCGGAAGATGAGAAATCATGGAATTTGGAATATACTCATTTCACATTAAAGCTCTTGAGGAAATATTCGGGATGCCCCATGTGGGAGCTGTATGGGTAGTAGATGATCTTGCTTTTGGCACCGGTCCCATGATTTCTCCCCAAGCCTTCCGCGACCATGTGTTTCCCTGGTACCGTGAAATGGCGAAGAGATGCCACGATAATGACTTGCTTTTTTTTATGCACTCAGACGGCAATTTGATGGACCTCCTGGATGACATCATTGACATAGGGGTTGATGTCCTTCAGCCGATAGACCCCACATGTATGGATATTGTGGAGGTGAAAAAACAATACGGGGACCGACTTTGCCTTGTCGGGAACGTGTCCAACGAGCTTCTTCGAAGTGGCACGAAGACTGATATCGAAGAAAGAGTGAAATATCTCATGAAAAATGTAGGACCGGGTGGAGGATACTGCCTGGGATCAGGAAATTCGGTTCCTGATTGGGCGAAATTTGAAAATTATATGTCAATGCGTGAAGCGGCAATTCGGTATGGAGAATATCCAATCCAATTATGATAAAGGGGGAAATATAGGGTTATGGGTTATTTGAAAGACATAAAAGACGCGATTATCAATGGAAAATATAAGGAAATAGAGGGCATGGTTTCCCAATTGATCAAAGATGGTGTGGACCTGAAACAACTCATTGACGAGGGAATGATCGCAGCCATGGACGTGGTGGGTGAGAAATTCGCAAACAGTGAGATTTTCGTGCCGGAAATGCTTGTGTCCGCGGTGACCATGCAAAAGGGACTTGATCTGATAAAACCGCTATTAAAGGGGGAGGAAACCAAAACAAGAGGTACCATCGTCATGTGTACCGTCAAAGGTGATATCCACGATATTGGCAAGAATCTGGTTAACATGATGCTGGAAGGCGCAGGGTTCAAGATCATTGATTTGGGTGTGGATCTGTCGGTTGATCAACTAATGAAACAAGTTAAAGAGATTCAGCCGGATATCCTTGGCCTGTCAGCGTTGTTGACTACTTCGATGCCCCAGATGAAGAAAGTTATTGAAACCTTAGAACATGCAGGACTGCGAAAAACTATTAAAGTTATGGTCGGCGGAGCACCTGTTGACAAGAAGTTCGCCGATGCAATTGGTGCGGATGGGTATGGCGCGGACGCCGCTGAAGCGGTAAAACTTGCAAGGACGTTTGTTTAGCCCGCTTTTCTCACGGGCAATCTACTGTGGCGGCGGATAACCCCATGTCTACTGCGTTGCGCTTGAAAAATGACTTCGACGTACTGATAGTACGCCTTCATCCATTTTTTTCGCGCGTCTTGTACCCATGGGGCTCTCCGCCACCTCGTTACGAAGGCCTGTGAGAAAAGCGGGTTAACCCGGAATAGGAGATTCCTTGAGAGCCGGGGTTCAGATGATCGGCTTTCATCGTAAAAAGTGCGAATTTAGTATTTTTGGGCCTGATTACATTTTGAGGTGAAGAGAGGGCATGCAAGTACAAATGAAATACGGGAAAAACGGATTGCCGCTCTTTTTTCCCGACGATTGGGACGTGACCGTAATCAAGAAAATTGGAATGCCTGTCCTGCAGTCCCCAAAAGAGGAAGTCCGTCTTGCATTTTCAAGGCCGATCGGCTCAGGAACACTTGCTGAAGAGGTTAGGGGGAATAACACTGCTTGTATTCTCATTTGCGACATCACAAGGCCGGTTCCTAATGACGTTATTTTGTCCGCCCTAATAAAGGAACTCAATGCTGCGAGCATACATTCGGACAATATATCCGTGCTTGTGGCGACCGGACTACATCGACCGAATGAAGGAAGAGAACTGCTCGAATTAATAGGGAACCAGTGGGTGATGAATACCGTCAGGGTCTTCAATCACTTTGCCCGTAATGATGGTGATCACGTGGATTTGGGAACCACGACGCGGGGAACGCCGGTCAAGGTTGACCGTCGTTTTGTTGATGCTGACATCCGCATAGCGGTCGGGCTTGTAGAACCACATTTCGTCGCCGGGTATTCCGGCGGCCGAAAGGTGATCGCTCCAGGCATATGTCATTATGACACTATTACTGCTTTTCATACGGCCAGATTTTTTGAAGATTCCCGAGCTGATAATTGCATCCTAGAAGACAATCCCCTGCACGAAGATCAGCTGGAAATTGTTGATATGGTGCACGGCAGTCTGGCGATAAATTGTGTCATCGATGAAAAGCATCAATTGTCTTTTTTAAATTTTGGGGAGGTAAAAGCCAGCCACGAAGATGCTGTCCGCTTTGCCAGAAAATATGTGGAGATCCCCATATCGAGAAAATTCAAGACAGTTGTTACCAGTTCAGCCGGCTACCCTCTCGACAAAACCTATTACCAGACGATAAAGGGTATTGTCGGCGCAAAAGATGTGCTCGAACAAGGAGGGAATCTCTTTATTGTTTCTGAGTGCTCGGAAGGCATGGGCTCTCCTGCATTTGTGGCGGCCCAGGAACGGTTGATTAAGCTTGGGATGAAGGGATTCCTGGAAGATATCCAGGATAAACGGTATGCCGATGTGGATGAGTGGAACACGGAATTGCTACTGAGGACCATGCGCATCGGGGATGTCCACCTTTTTTCAGAAGGGCTTTCTAAAACTGACGCAGCCTTGACAGGTGTGCGCTCTGTGGCATCCCTGAAGGAACTCAATGAAGCGATTCAAGAGAGTATCGCAGTTTCTGATGATAAAAGTATCGCTGTTATTCCAGAGGGTCCATATGACATTCCTGTTTACAGACCTGTGAAGGAGACTTGAGCAGGTTCAATATTGTTCAAAGGAGAATTGACTGATGATGACTCACCGGGAAAGACTTCTGAAGGTGGCACGAGGTGAACTCGTAGATAAGATCCCCTGGGTACCCAGAATTGATCTCTGGCACAACGCGCATGCATTGGCAGGCACGCTTCCAGAGAAATACCAGGGACTCAGCGTGGAGGAAATCCACAGGAAAGAGGGATGGCCCTTGCACAAGGTCGTGCCCGAATATCTCAAGCCCGATAAACCTGAAGATATCATTCATCGGGCCATCGGGTTATATCGTTTAAAAGAATTTCCTTATGATTTTGAATTTTCTTCGGATATAGATATTGAAGTGAAGTACGAAAACGCCGGCGGCGAATCTATGACCCATGTTACTTATCATACACCGGTGGGCATGGTGAGCGTCAGGCACGGAATCACTGAGGAGATGAGAAAAAGATTGTCGCTGATGTAAGGAAAATGCTGGAGAAAAACTTTTCAGCGCAGGAAATCCTGAATCTGGGCATGCTGTCTGCTATGGAAATAATTGGGGATAGGTTTACGGACGGGACGGTGTTTATCCCGGAGGTCTTGCTTTCTGCAAGAGCTATGAACGAGGCCCTCAAAGTACTAGAGCCCCATCTTGCGAGCAGCGACAAACAAAGGCAGGGGACCATCATGATTGGAACTGTTCGCGGGGATCTCCACGATATTGGCAAAAACATGGTTCTTACCATGCTGAAAGGAGTTGGTTTCAAAGTTATAGATCTTGGCGTGAACGTCAAATCCGAAAATTTTGTTCGTGAAATTGTCGATAAGAAGCCTGATATCCTTGGCATGTCCGCTTTACTGACGACCACAATGCCCCAGATGCAGGTGGTAATTGAAAGCTTGGTCGAGGCAGGCTTGAAAGAGAGTATTAAGGTGATGATCGGTGGCGCCCCAGTTACTGAAAAGTTTGCCATGGATATCGGAGCAGATGGGTATGCACGGGATGCTGGTGAGGCGGTTTCTCTGGCCAAACAACTCGTAAGTCATTAGCCCCACTAAAGAAATACGCTATTGAAAATCTGTGGACTTCGTTGGGAGTCCTTACCGGCCCCGCTTTCAGCGGGGCTTTGATTTAAAATGGGCTTTGATGCTCGGTTTTATCAAATATTAGTTGCTGTAATTGTACATCTAGAATAGTATTTCTCGAAAAATCAAAAGAGAACAAGCGGACACTTTCAACGATCTCAAAAAATGCGGGATGGTGAAGGAAATGAAAAAGCATTACCGGATAAAATTTGAACCTATGGGCATCCAGGCCGAGGTGGAGGCAGATATCAGCATCGCTGAGGCCGCCGAAAGCATGAATGTGCCGATACGGGCGGATTGTGGGGGAGAGGGATTGTGCGGGAAGTGTCGGATTATCGCGGAACCGTTAGAAAGCCTCTCAAGTCCTACTGAACCGGAGCTGGATATCCTTTCCCCCGAGGAAATCAGAGCGTCCTATCGGCTGGGCTGCCAGGCAAGGGTCCGGGGAGATCTGACCGTGACGGTCCCCGAACAGATGGCGGACAGCCGGGAGGCCCGGGGAAAAACCGGTCTCAGGGGAAAATACCCGGTGGCTCCCATGGTGGAGAGAATCGTGCTTGGAAAGGGGAAACAGCCTGAGCCAAGGCATGGTGTCCTTATGGATCTTGCCACCTGGACGGCTGAGCGCGCATCCAAAGCCGCTGGTCATGACGTTTATATGGAGGACCTGGGGGCACTGCGACAGCTGAGCCATCCGGCGGCCTCCGATGGTGAAGTCACGCTGGTGAACCATAAAAAGAAAGGCGTCACCGCGGTACTTCCGGGAAACAGACCCAAGAGCCTGGGGCTCGCTGTGGATATGGGGACCACAACCCTGGCAGCATATCTCTGTGATCTTCAAACGGGCGAGATTCTTACGTCCGCCGCGTCCGTCAACCCCCAAAGGCGCTATGGGGAGGATGTCATCAGCAGGATCGCCATGGCGGACAAGCGGGAAGACGGCCTGGATAAACTCAACCGGTTGATTGTCGATGGGATTAATTACCTCTTGAAGAGATGCGTGGAACAGGCCGGGGCCTCTCCTGAAGACGTTGACGAGGTGACCCTGGCGGGCAATACCACCATGGAGCGAATCCTTATCGGGTTTCATCCCCATGGGCTTGGTGTGTCACCTTATCTCCCGGTCCTGAGTTCTCCCAGAGACCTTCGGGCGGAAGAAGTAGGCCTGGGATTGAACCCGGGCACGAATGTGTTCCTTTTCCCCGTTATTTCAGGGTTCGTCGGGGGAGATACCATTGGGGCCATTATTGCGGATGCACCCTTTCTCCGGAAGGAAATAGGGCTGATTGTGGACATCGGGACCAACGGAGAACTGGTCCTGGGCAACCGGGACGGGCTGTGGGCCACCAGCTGCGCCACAGGACCGGCCCTCGAGGGGGCGCAAATATCGTGCGGCATGCGTGCGGTATCCGGCGCCATTCACCAGGTTGAAGTTGACCCCTCTACCGGTGATCCTCTCTGGTCGGTTCTTGGAGATGGGGACGATATCCGCCCGCTGGGCATCTGCGGATCCGGGCTTATTGATGCCATTGCAGTGATGCGGAAAATCGGGGTGCTCTTGGAAAATGGCAGGCTGAAGGAAGGAATGCCAGGGGTTATCAATGATGAAAAAGGGATCGGCAGGGAATATGTGTTGGTCCCCGCGGAAAAGAGCGGCACCGGGAAAAATATCAGTATCCTGCTCAAGGATGTGCGGCAGTTCCAGCTGGCAAAATCCGCGCTTTACGTGGGGATTGAGCTGCTCATGAAACACTCAGGAGTAACGGGCGTGGCCCGTACCGTGCTGACCGGTGCGTTTGGGACAAAATTCAACTGGAGGCACGCGGTGGATATCGGTATGCTTCCCCGTGAGGCAGTAGGAGGGAAGGTCCTTTCTCTGGACAATCTCGCCGGCGTGGGAGCGATTATGGCCCTGCTGAACAAGAAACAGAGAGATGAGGCTGCCCGGCTCGCGTCCACTACCAAGTTTATTGAGCTGGCAATGGACCCGGAATTCAATACCCGTTTCCCGGAGGCCACGGTGTTTCCGCCGCTGGATGACAATGAATCCATCCCGGCATCGGGATGAGAATTGAAAAGGAGCTCCCGTTTCCGGCGAAAATTGAGACATATGTTTGACAAGATCTACGGGATTTACAAGATTATTCGCCCCGGCCGGAAGCCGAGGCAAATACTGCATCCGCATATAACCAGTTCTACTGGTAATGCTGATTGAAAGGAATGAAACCAATTTATTATGCCTGTGATGACTGACATAAAGATTGAGCTGGATGCCAGGGAGGTGGTCTTGGCGCTCCATCAGGGGAAAAAGGCCCCGGAAGCGATGATTGGCGAAACCAGAGATGCCATCACGCAATCCCGGGGCCTGGTTCATCCGCGGGCCCTTTATGAATGGGTGAGGGTTGTGGGGGTAAACGGGGATCAGGTTGTACTGACACAGGGAAACGGCACGGGAGATGCGTCGCTCAAGCTGGGGCCCCACGCGGACCTGATGGCGGGAGCTGAATTGGCCCTCGTCAGTGTTGTCACCATTGGCGGAGAGATCGACGAACAAATTGATGCGCTGAACAAATCAGGGAAACTGCTGGAGGCATATCTCCTCGACAGTGTAGGAGTTGTTGCACTGGCAGAAGTGGGCAGGGCGGTTCGGGAATACGCGGAGAAGGAAGCCGCATCCCGTGGATGGGGAGTGGGTGCGTCCCTTGCACCGGGGTCTCTGCAGGGATGGCCCATTGAAGGTCAGTTTAACCTTTGTGCTTTAATTCCGCTGGAAGAAATTGAGGTGCACCTGAGTGAAAGCGGGGTGCTAGTGCCTTTCAAGTCGGCCTCAGGCCTTATCGGCATGGGCCGGGGATACGGTTCAAAGAAAGTCGGTTCCGTGTGCCGTTTTTGTATGAGAGCCGAAACGTGCTGGCGGCGGAAGAAATAGGAGCGCCTTTTCAACCATAACCATGGACAAAGGTAAGGAATCAAATACAGAGTCGTCTCTTGATCTTGACACGATAGATCTCGTGAAGGTGCTTGCTGATTTTGATGAAGGTGTTATCATCGCTGACCGCGAGGGCCGAATCATCTTCTATAACAAGACCATGGGAAAGATCGATGATCTGGATCCCCAGGAGGTCCTGGGAAAAAAGGTAACGGATATCTATGAGCTGAACGCAGAGACCAGCATCATTTACCGCTGTCTGAATTCCGGTCAACCCATCATCAATGATCCGCTGATTTACCGGACACGCCTCGGAAAGACGGCCTACACCCTGGACAGCGCACTTCCCCTGTTTCAACGGGAGAAAATGGTGGGAGCCATCTGTTTTGTCAAGGACTACAACCTTTTCCAGGGGGCCTTTGAGGCGGCCGCGCAGTCCTTGCCGCCAACAGCGAATCCCTATGACAACGGGACCCGGTTTACTTTCAGGGATATTGTGGGGGAAGCACCCCAGTTCATGCGGGCCATAAAGATGGCCAGGATGGCTGCCAACTCCCCGTCCTCTGTTATGCTCGTGGGCGACACGGGCAGCGGGAAAGAACTTTTTGCACAGGCGATCCACAACCACAGTCCACGGAAAAAATATCCGTACATTGCCATTAACTGCGCGGCCATTCCTGAAAACCTCCTGGAGGGGATCCTGTTCGGGACTGCAAGAGGTGCCTTTACCGGGGCCATGGACAAACCCGGCCTTTTTGAACGGGCAAACGGAGGGACTGTTTTCCTGGATGAAATAAATTCCATGCCCATCGGACTCCAGGCCAAACTCTTGAGGGTGCTCCAGGAGAAAAAGGTGCGCCGGGTGGGTTCTTTGAAGGAAACTGAACTGAACCTGAAAGTTATCAGCTCGGTGAACAAGGAGCCCCGCCGGGCTATCCAGGAAGAGGCCCTGCGGATTGACTTGTTTTACCGGTTGGCTGTTATCTACATCCGGATTCCTGCCCTCAAGGAAAGGGGTGACGACACGCAACTGTTGGTCCACTATTTTATTACTGCCTTGAACCAGGCCTTGGGAAAGAGGGTGAAGGGGGTTTCCCGTGAAGTTATGGAATGTTTCAAGGCCTACGACTGGCCGGGCAATGTACGGGAACTCCAAAACACCGTGGA
>QMLQ01000152.1 GCA_003646815.1 Deltaproteobacteria bacterium
AGGAGAGGATCCCGAAAAAATAGAGGCGGAAATGGGTGACATCCTTGAAGAAGAGGACCCTGTTCTGCCCAGGAAAGGGCAAAGCCTCCGGAGATATCGCCCGCCCGCAGTGGATGAAACTCTTTACGACCTGTAAAGAGGCGTAATGCATAGGGTACAGGGAGATAAGAAACCTTCATTTATCTCCCAAGACCTGATTCTCCTTCCCTTCTTCTCAAAAATACATTATCATAAATGACAGATGTTCTCTCCGTTCGCACCAGAAAGGAGGTCCACCATGCCAGTAACGTATGAAGTCAGAAATATCATGACAGAAGATCTTATCACCGTGGATGCCGACGCGCCCCTCATGCAGGCAATGAAAAAAATGGTAGAAAAAAACATCGGCTCGGTCATCGTCTCCAGGGGCGACCGGCCCGTGGGGATCGTTACTGAACGAGATATCCTGAAAGACTTCTGTGTGAACCCCCGTTCCGGGGAATCCAGGATTGCCGACATCATGAGCAGCCCCTTGATCACCATTGACGCTGGGACCTCTCTTGGTCGTGCCGCAGACCTGATGGCGGAGAAAAAGATACGAAGGCTCCTGGTGACCGAGGATGATATGATCAAGGGTATTGTAACTGAACGGGACATCATGCGAGCGACCCTGTATGTCTTCAAGACACTATCGGACGCCTGGATCTAGTCAAAAAGCATGACCGCCTTTTGGAGCCTGTCCGCCACCCGCTCCTGCCCGATGGCCAGAAGGACATCAAAGATGCCCGGCCCCACTGCCTGGCCCGTGACGGCCGTCCGGATCCCGTTGATCAACACCCCCGCTTTTACTTCAAGTTCTTCAGCAGTGGCCCTGAGCATTTCTTCCGTTCCTTCAAGGCTATAATTCTCAAGCGACCTGATGCGCTCCGCCAGCAATGGGAACCACTCCTTGAGTCCTGGATGCTTTAGCACATTCTTTTTCAGGGCACGCTCGTCAACCGGGTAGTCGTCTGAAAAATAGGCCCGACCCAGGGTAACAAAATCAGTCAGCACATGAAATCGCTGGCGAATGAGGTCAACCGTTTGGAGAAACCATTCCCGCCTGGAGGTCTCAAACTCGGAATCCCAGATTCCCTCTCTTTGAAGCTGCTCGCGCACATACGGCTCAAGCTCTTCCAGGGGGAGTGTTCGGATATAGTGGGCATTGATACTCAGGGCCTTGGGATCGGTGAAAAACTTCGGGTCGTCCTTCCTGATATCAAACACAGCATTTGCTCGCTTGACCCCTTCCAGGGAAAAGGCCTCGATCAATTCATCCTTTGAAAATATCTGCCTGGAATCTGTCGTGGACCAGCCCAGCAAGGCCAGGAAATTGACAAGCGCCCATGGAAGGAATCCGTGCTCCCGGTAAAAATGGATGGCCACCACCTCCCCGTGTTTCCGCTTGGAAATCTTCGCCTTCTTCGGGTCCAGGGTAAGAGGCATGTGGGCAAATTCAGGAACAGGAACCCCCAGCGCTTGATAGAGAAGAATCTGTTTGGGCGTATTGGCAATCCCGTCCTGCCCCCTGATCACGTGGGTAATGCCGTCCCTGGCATCATCCACCGCGTTGGAAAGCACGTAGAGCGGCTGACCGTTGGACCGCACGATCACGAAATCCTCTATGTCCTCGTATTTCTTCTCAATGGCCCCGTAGACCAAATCCCTGAAACGAACCGCGCCCGGTTCCCGCGGCACCTTCAATCTGATGGTGTAGGGCAGGCCGGCAGCCTCCTTTTTCGCGATCTCTTCAGGGGAAAGGTTTCTGCAGGTCCCGTCATATTGAAGGGATGACTTTTGTGCCATGGCCTCCTTTCTTTTCTTTTCAAGGTCTTCCTTGGTGCAAAAGCACTTATAAGCATGCCCCGAACGGAGGAGTCTCATGGCCGTTTTCCGGTGCTCATCAATGAACTCTGATTGAAAATAGGGCCCTTCATCCCATGCAATACCGAGCCATTCCAACCCTTCTATAATCCCTTTGATGGATTCCTCGGTTGATCTCTCGGCGTCCGTATCCTCTATCCTGAGGATAAATTTTCCTCCGGTCTTTCGGGCGTAAAGCCAGTTGAATATGGCTGTCCGGGCGCCTCCAATATGCAAGTACCCGGTAGGGCTCGGTGCAAAACGCACCACCACTTGTTTTTCCATTTCTCTCCTCTTATTATTTCAAAAACTCTGTGATCTCTGCGGGCTCTGTGTGAGATGTTTTTTTCTATTTTTTCAGGTTTTTCCGGATATACCGAACCACGTCTTCCGTGTTGGTCCCGGGACCGAATATGGCGGCAATTCCGCATTCCTTGAGCGCGGAGACATCCTCATCAGGGATAATCCCTCCCCCGAGTACCAGCACATCGTCAATGCCCCTCTCTTTCAAAAGTTCCATCACCTTTGGAAAATGGTAATCATGGGCGCCGGAAAGGATACTCATGGCGATTACATCAACATCTTCCTGCACGGCAGCCTCCACGATTTGCGCCGGGGTCTGCCGCAGGCCCGTGTAGATCACTTCCATACCCGCGTCCATCAACGCGCTCGCAAGGACTTTGACACCCCGATCATGACCGTCCAGGCCGGGCTTCGCCGCCAGCACTCTTATCTTTTTCTTCTTGTCCATACCTGCTCCTACTGCAAATTCAAGTATTTTAATACCTTACAAAAAATTGCCTTTAAAACGAGCGCAAAATTTCTATTATGATCCTATTGAATATCAAAATCCAAATGCCAAATCAGTGTAAAATATCAAATGAAAAAAATGAACGAGTTTCCACCGTGCTTTGAATCACTCTGCGGCCCGTTGCCTGAACAAGCGGGGGAGGTGGATATGTTTTGTCATTAAGGCATTGGGGTTTCGTCATTTGGGCTTTGTTTATCATTTATCCCAGGGTTGAAGCAGCACGGTATTCGCCGAATACGTCACGGAGCACACCGCAGATCTCCCCAAGGGTTGCATAGGCCTTAACCGCCTGAAAAATAAGCGGCATCAGGTTTTCATCCCCTTCGGCACCTTTTCTCAGCCCGGCAAGAGCTGTTTCCACTGAACTCGCATCCCTCGAGGACCGCAGCTTTTGCAGTTTCTCGATTTGTGCAACCCGGACCGCCGGATCAACGCGCAGGAGATTGGTGGGCTTTTCTTCCTCCACATGGAAACGGTTGAGCCCTACCACCACACGCTCTTCCTTTTCGATCTCGCGCTGATACTGGTACGCGCTATCCTGGATCTCCCGCTGTACAAACCCCTTTTCAATGGCTCGAACCGCGCCGCCCATGTCGTCGATCTTCCGGATGTAGTCCTCAGCCCTTTCCGAGACCTCCTTTGTCAGACGCTCTATATAATAGGAACCCGCAAGGGGATCAACCGTGTCCGTAACCCCGCTCTCGTAAGCGATCAATTGCTGCGTTCTCAAGGCGATCTGCACAGCCTCCTCCGAAGGAAGGGCCAGGGCCTCGTCCATGGAGTTGGTATGGAGTGACTGGGTCCCTCCTAAGACCGCCGCAAGGGCCTGGTAGGCAACCCGAACAATGTTATTTTTCGGCTGCTGGGCCGTGAGCGTACACCCTGCCGTCTGGGTGTGAAAGCGAATCATCATGGACCGGGGATTTTTCGCCCCGAACCGCTCTTTCATGATCTTGGCCCATAACCTACGCGCGGCCCGGTACTTTGCGATCTCCTCCAGGAAATCCAGGTGCGCGTTAAAGAAAAAGGAGAGTCTGGGCCCAAAGGAATCCACGTCCAAACCTGCCCCAACCGCGGCCTCCACATAGGCAATGCCGTTGGCAAGGGTAAAAGCGACTTCCTGCACGGCCGTGGACCCGGCTTCCCGGATATGATAGCCGCTGATACTGATGGTATTCCACAGGGGAATATGTTGAGCACAATAGGAGAAGATATCCGTGATAATCCTCATGGAAGGCTCGGGGGGATAAATATAGGTTCCCCTGGACGAGTATTCCTTCAAAATATCATTCTGGATGGTTCCCCGCAACTTGTCAAAAGATACACCCTGCTTTTCTGCGACAGCCAGGTACATGGCCAACAATACGGATGCGGGGGCGTTGATGGTCATGGAAGTGCTCACCTTGTCCAGGGGAATGCCATGAAAGAGGGTCTCCATATCTTCCAGCGAATCAATGGCGACTCCCACCTTGCCCACCTCTCCGATGGCCATTTCATGATCAGAGTCATACCCGATCTGGGTAGGCAGGTCAAAGGCCACGGAAAGGCCGGTCTGGCCCTGGTCCAAGAGAAATTTGTACCGCCGGTTGGATTCTTCCGCCGTGGCGAACCCTGCGTACTGGCGCATGGTCCAGTAACGTCCCCGGTACATGGTGGGCTGCACCCCCCGGGTGTAGGGATACTCCCCCGGGAACCCTATCTCTTCCACGTAGTCAATATCTTCCGTATCCAGCGGCGTATAGAGCCTCTTTAAAGGAATGCCTGATGTATTGATGAACTCGGGCTTCCTTTCAGGCCTCTTCTGGAGCTTTTCTTCCACCTTGTCCGACCATTGCTCAAAGAGCTTTTCCATTCGCTCGATACTCGTCTCCCGTGCCATTCATATTCCTCCATCTGTGCTGACATTACTCGTAAATGCATATATCAACTATCACGTTTCTCTTTTTTTTTAAACCCTCTGTTTACATCCTTCGGAGAAATCCTTTCTTTTTATGAAGAAAGGCAAAATCCAGACTTTTTTCTTAACACAATAAGGTATCAGTTCTTGGTGAAATTTTCATCTTGACAGGGCCTGATAGCTGTATTATGGCTACAATCGTTTCCGTATCCACCGCTGACTGGCATTCCAGCCCGCAGAGTCAATATTCTATTTGAATCGAGGGAGAATGAGAGAATGACGTTCAATGAAATCATGGATTTGCTGAACGGGATCATGCGCACGACCGGGGTCTTTAACTTCGACCCGAAAGTCATTGTCATGTGGGCGATCGCGTCCCTGTTCATTTACCTGGCCATTGCAAAAAAATACGAACCGCTTCTGCTGCTTCCCATCGGGTTCGGGATTTTTATCGTAAACTTTCCGCTTGTTCCCATGATGGGCTACGAACATGGTCGGCCGCAACTCCTGCAGTTTTTCTATCACTACGGCCTGGAATGGGAGATCATCCCTTGCGTGATTTTCCTGGGGCTTGGGGCCATGACCGATTTCGGTCCGTTGATCGCGAATCCCAAGACCTTGCTTATAGGTGCGGGAGCACAGCTCGGGGTATTTATTACTTTCACCGGAACCGTGCTGGCCGGCTTTACGCTGAAAGAGGCCGCTTCTGTTGGGATCATTGGCGGCGCCGACGGCCCGACCACGGTTTACCTGACTACACTCCTTGCTCCCCAACTGCTCGGGGCTAACGCACTTGCTGCATATTCCTACATGGCCATGGTCCCTTTGATACAACCGCCCATCATGCGCATGATGACCTCAAAGGAAGAACGCACGATCCGCATGCGCCAACTCAGACCCGTTTCCAAGAGGGAAAAAATGCTGTTCCCCATGGTAACTGCAGGTATCATCGCACTGCTGGTCCCCTCTGTTATTCCGCTCATGGGCATGTTCATGCTCGGGAACCTCATGAAGGAGAGCGGGGCTGTGGGCAGGCTCACTGAAACGGCGCAGGGATCCCTCATGAACATCGTTACCATTTTTCTGGGCGTCTCCGTGGGAGCCACCATGTACGCGGACAAGTTCCTGAGCTGGAAACCGCTCTTTATCTTCGGTCTGGGCCTGGTTGACTTTGCCGTTTGTACCATCGGAGGTATCTTGACGGTCAAGATCATGAACCTCTTTCTGAAGGAAAAAATCAACCCCCTCATCGGTTCTGCCGGGGTTTCAGCGGTACCCATGGCGGCCCGCGTCTCCCAGATGGAAGGCTTAAAGGCGGACAACACCAATCACCTCCTCATGCATGCCATGGGGCCGAACCTTGCCGGGGTCATCGGTTCTGCCGCTGCCGCAGGAATGTTTATCGCCATGTTCCATTAATCGCTTTTTTACCCAGGCAATATAAAATGGGTTATGTATTCAGCAACGGGCAAAGGATTGAAGAAAAGAGAAGGATGACAAAATGAAAAAATATATACTGTTCCTGATAGGATTAGCGTTATTGCTCCCCCCATCTGTCATGGCCGAAGATTTTCTGAAAGCTCCGGTTATCCCGGGAGGGAAGGTTCTTGTGAAAAACGATTCACGGCTGGAGTTCTCTGTGCCACAAGGCCATAATGAGGTTCTGGCGTTTTACAGAAACGCACTCAAAAACTCAAAGGACATACGAATACGGGAATGGAAAAACGAAACCTATATTGAGGATGACGGCAATCTCCCCTGGCATTCCATTACCATCTCCAAGGGTGAAACCGGCGAGACGAAGGTAATTATCGTAAAGGATAACTGGACCTGGATTCTGGGGACCCTTGTACTCCGGTTCGTGGGCGTCTTTATTGTCCTCCTCCTCCTATTTGTCGCCATGATGATATCCGGCTCGATCATTTCAAGATCAGTCGGAAAAGCGGAGGCAAAAAAAGCAGCAAGCTGACCATTCCATTACTCCCCCGAAAAAAGCCCCTTCTCTCCTCCGTGGATAAAAGGGGCTTTTTTGTAGCAATCAGCATTTATTAAAAGCACATGATATGGTGTCTTTTTTCGTTACCGGCGGGAGGGCTTCGTATTTTTGTGACTTATCTATGGGGGAAGCCGCAGCCAGGTCCTCAGGACGCTTTTTCCTGAGGACTGGAATGCGGAGGGGGCAATGCTCCCCCGTGGGTAAGTCACAAAAAATACCAGCCCGGGAGACTCGTAATCGAAAAAAGGCACCATCATGTGGCGATTGCGGTATATCTAATTGCTACAGAAATGCTCAGCGGATAAAACGTTTTCTCTCATTCGCTGAAGAAACATGCTGGTTTGGTTAGAGCGGGATATTGCCGTGACGGCGTGACGGAATCGAATCCTCTTTCCCTTTGAGCATTTGAAGGGCCCGTATAAGGCGCGGCCTCGTATTTTCAGGGAAGATAATCTGGTCGATATATCCCAGTTCAGCGGCTTTAAAAGGGCTCGCGAAATTGTTCCGATATTCGTCCACCAGCCTCTGCCGGGTCCCCTCAGGATTATCCGATTCTGCAATCTCCTTCCTGAAGATGATATTGACGGCCCCTTCCGGTCCCATCACCGCAATCTCCGCCGTGGGATAGGCATAGTTGATATCACCCCCGTGGTGCTTACTGGACATGACATCATATGCCCCGCCATAAGCCTTCCGGGTGATCACGGTGACCTTGGGCACCGTTGCTTCGCAATAGGCATAAATGATCTTGGCGCCATGCTTGATGATCCCGCCGTATTCCTGCTGCACTCCAGGAAGGAAACCGGGCACGTCCACAAACGTCACGAGAGGTATATTAAAGGAGTCACAGGTTCGGACAAACCTGGCGCACTTCATGGAAGCATTGATATCCAGGCATCCTGCCAGGGATCGCGGCTGATTCGCCACAATACCCACCACGGAACCATTCAGCCGGCCGAATCCCACCACCATGTTTGTGGCATAATACTGCTGGACCTCAAAAAACTCCTTATTGTCCAGGGCCACCTTAATGATATCCCTGATATCATACGGGAGCTTCGGGTTAATGGGAACCACTTGGTTCAGAGACTTATCCACACGATCAGGAGGATCAGTGCAGACCACCTCCGGAGGTTTTTCACGATAGTTCTGAGGTAAGAATTGGAGCAGCGCCTTCACCCGGTCCAGCGCCGCCTTGTCGGAATCCTCGGCAAAATGCGCCACGCCGCTCTTGGTGTTGTGGCTCATGGCGCCGCCCAGTTCTTCCGCGGTTACTTCCTCCTGGGTCACCGCCTTAATGACCTGAGGCCCGGTGATGAACATGTTGCTGGTTTTCTTGACCATGATGGTAAAGTCAGTCAGCGCCGGCGAATAAACCGCCCCTCCGGCACATGGCCCCATGAT
>QMLQ01000153.1 GCA_003646815.1 Deltaproteobacteria bacterium
AGCATCATTCAGGCGGTGAAGGGGGAAGCACTATGAGTCCAGAATTTGTAGCTATTGGCATGTTTGTGGGGCTTTTGATCGGCCTGTTCATGGGGCACCCTCTTGCTTTTGTCCTGGGCGGGCTGGCGGTGATTTTTGGGTATATTGGTTGGGGACCTTCCTGTTTCTACATGTTCCTGAACAGGACCTACGGGATTATGGACAACTATATCCTGGTTGCGATTCCCCTGTTTATATTCATGGCACAGCTCCTGGACCAGTCAGGAGTGGCAGAAGACCTGTTCGATACCATGCGATACCTGTTTGGCCCGGTAAAAGGAGGCATCGCGATTGCAGTTGTTGTGGTATCCACCCTTTTCGGAGCCTGTACCGGGATTATCGGCGCATCGGTGGTGACCATGGGGCTCCTGTCCATGCCGGTGATGCTGAAATACGGGTATGACAAGCGGCTTGCCTCCGGCGCCGTCTGCGCGGGAGGAACGCTCGGGATCCTCATCCCGCCCAGCATCATGCTGGTTGTCATGGCGGACCAAGCTGCCGTGTCCGTGGGCAAGCTCTTTGCCGGGGCCATTGTTCCAGGACTCATCCTGTCGGGGCTCTACATCTCGTATATCTTTATCAAGTGCCTTATCCACCCCGAGGCAGGGCCCGCTTTGACCCTGGAGGAACGGCGGGCGATCTCCGGCAAGCAGCTCTTTTTTATGACCTTGAAGTCATTGGTCCCCCCTATGATTCTTATCCTGGGAGTCCTTGGCTCCATATTTGGCGGTATCGCGACGCCCACCGAGGCGGCAGGGGTTGGCGCCGCCATTGCCTTTATCATGACTGTTGCCTATGGCAAATTCACCTGGAAAGGTCTTACCCAGGCAGTAATCAATACTGCCAAGACCACTTCGATGGTCATTATCATCTTGGTTGGAGCTGCCTGTTTTGCCGGCGTTTTCATGGGTTCCGGTGGGGGTGACGTGGTGAAGGAATTTATCTTTGGTATGGGCCTGGGAAAATGGGGGACCTTCATTATCATGATGATTATCCTCTTCCTGCTCGGGATGTTCATCGACTGGATCGGGATTATCATGATCTGCTTTCCCCTGTTTCTCCCCATCGCCAAGGACCTGGGGTTTGACAAGGTGTGGTTCGTGGTGACCATGGCCGTGATGCTGCAGGATTCCTTCCTGACGCCGCCATTCGGGTATGCCCTGTTTTACCTGAAAGGTGTCGCTCCACCGGAGGTGACGACATCTGATATTTACTGGGGTGCGTTTCCTTTCTGGAGGCTCATGGAACTGGGGCTGATCATCGTGGTCGTCTGGCCCGGGACCATTCTGTGGCTCGCAAATACACTGGTGAAATAGAATAAGACAGGAGAGCGTTGCCATGTTGCTGTCCGGGAAGACATATGAGGAGGTGTATGGGGCTTTTCAATGGGAGATCCCGGAATATTACAATATCGGGGTTGACATCTGTGATAAGTGGGCCCATCAGCGATATCGCCTTGCCCTGATCTACGAAAATGAAAAAGGGGAAATAGCGAAGTACAGCTTTTGGAAATTGAAACGGCTGTCAAACAGGCTGGCCAACGGGTTTCAGCACTATGGCATCGGCAGGGGAGATCGCGTGGGAATCTTGTTACCCCAATTGCCCGAGACCGCGATTTCCCACATTGCCCTGTATAAACTCGGAGCGATCGCGATCCCCCTTTTCAGCCTTTTCGGCACCGATGCCCTTGCATACCGTTTGGCAAACAGCGGGGCAAAGGGCATCATCACCGATGCCGCGAACATTCACAAGGTCTTGGAAATCAAGGAAAACCTCCCTGAACTAAAGGCCGTGATTGTAACGGAGGGGCAAGACAAGGATCAGGCCCATGATTTCTGGGGATTGATCGAAAAGGGATCCGCTGATTTTACTCCTCTGCAGACCCGCGCGGATGATCCCGCGCTTATTATCTACACCTCCGGTACAACCGGCCCACCCAAAGGGGCGCTTCACGCCCACCGGACATTGCTGGGGCATCTGCCGGGGGTGGAGTTCCCACACAATTTTTTTCCGAAAGAGGATGATCTTTTCTGGACCCCGGCGGACTGGGCATGGATCGGGGGGCTTATTGACGTATTGTTTCCCAGTTGGCACCACGGAATCCCGGTGGTCGCGCATCGAGCCAGGAAATTCGACCCGGAAGAGGCCTTTCATCTCCTTGCCAGGCATGGTATTCGGAATGCATTCATGCCTCCCACCGCGATAAAGATGATGCGGCAGGTCAAGGATCCGGCCAGCCGATATGATTACCATATGAGGACGATCGGCAGTGGAGGTGAATCACTCGGGGAGGGGCTCCTTGCCTGGGGCAGGGACGTGATGGGACTGACCATTAACGAGTTCTATGGGCAGACGGAGTGCAACCTGGTGGTGGGGACATGCTCGGAGGTGATGGAAGCCAGGCCCGGCTCCATGGGAAAGGCCATCCCCGGGCATAGGGTCGAGGTGATAGACGATTCCGGCAATCCGCTGCCGCCGGGTACCGTGGGAGAGATAGCCGTGCAAAGCCCCGACCCGGTGATGTTTCTTGAATACTGGAAAAACGCTGAGGCGACACGTGAAAAATTCGTCGGGGATTGGTTATTGACCGGGGATCTGGCAAGAAAGGATGAGGATGGGTATTTCTGGTTTGTGGGTCGCAAGGATGACGTCATCACCAGTTCTGGCTATCGGATCGGGCCTGCGGAAATAGAGGACTGCATTATGAAGCATCCGGCCGTCAGCATGGTGGCGGTCATAGGAAGTCCGGACAAGGTGAGGACCGAGATCGTGAAGGCCTTCGTGGTCTTGAAGGAAGGGATGGCCCCGGGCCCGGATATCGAAGAGGACCTCAAGCAGTTCGTGAAGACACGTCTGGCTGCCCATGAATACCCGCGAGAGATAGAGTTTGTGGGAGAACTCCCCATGACGACCACCGGGAAGATCATGAGAAAGGAATTGAGAGCGCTGGAAATGGAAAAAAAGGCCCGAGGGGAGTCTTAGCCCTCTTGGGAAAACAAACCTTTTACGGTAGCCTTCAGTATTTTAGCACCAGTCGGCTTTCACCAAACACGCAGTCGTCCACTCCCCAAAGCATGGTCACTTGCTTTTCACAGGCATGGCTCTTGAGCCAGTGGTGTGCTTGTGCTTCCATAAATTTTTTGTCGGGAAAGCCTGTTGCATGAAGGAGGCTGCGGAAGATCAGTATGACGGAAACAGGCCAGATTATTGTAGGGATTTTTTTCCTGGTGCTCGTCTACATTTTCACCCGAAGGGCGCATGGGTGGAGAATGAAACGAGCGCTGGATTTCATCCTGAAGGATCTTGAAAAAAAGGATGCCGTTGATCATGCCTCAGCCGTGAGGCTCCCCTATGCCACATCCATGTTTTTTCGCATGGGGACAAGGGATTACCGGCCGAAGGCCTTGGAATACCTTGTTTCCAGTAGCCTTGTGGGAATGACGGAGGATGGAAGGTATTATCTGAAGAACAAGGGATCGAAAGTTTCAGGCAGGAGCTGAGCTTCGAGAGGGATGTTAAATGATTTCAACATCGATAAAGCAAGAATTACGTTCAATCGTGGGAGAAGAGTGGTTTCTTGAGACACCCGAGGATCTTGCCACCTATTCCTACGATGCCTTTCTTCAGGAGTACACGCCGGATGGGGTGGTTATTCCCGAGACTGCGGATCAAATCTCAAGGGTCATGCAGATAGCGAACAGGGAAAGAATAAATATTATCCCTAGGGGAGCGGGGACTAATATTTGTGGCAGTTCGGTCGCGAGAAAAGGTGGCATTATTATGGCTTTTCACCGGATGAACAGGATTCTGGAAATCGATCCCGAGAGCATGTGTGCCGTGGTTCAGCCCGGTGTGGTGAATGCTGATTTGCAGAAAGAGGTGGAGAAATACAGACTCATGTATCCTCCTGATCCCGCAAGCATGTTTGTATGCACGCTGGGGGGCAATGTGGCGCTAAATGCTGGAGGACCCAGGGGAGTCAAGTATGGTGTTACAAGGGACTATCTACTGGGTCTTGATGTGGTTCTTCCAAATGGTGTTATTATCAGGACAGGTGGAAAGACCCTGAAAAATGTTTCAGGTTATGATCTTACGAGATTGATTTGCGGTTCAGAAGGAACTTTGGGTATCATTACGGAGATAACAGTGCGGCTGGTCCCCTTGCCTTCGGCAAAGGCCACTCTGCAGGCCGTATTTTCTGATGTGGATGACGCAGCAAAGACTGTATCGTCAATTATTGCTTCCGGCATTGTTCCTGCTACTTTGGAACTCATAGACCGAGTCGTATTAAATGTAATCAGGGACTATGGGGGAGCCGAGTTCTCTCCCGAGGCAGAAGCATTACTTCTGATCGAGGTAGATGGGCAGTCATCAGCCCTGGAAGCTCAAGGGAAGAGCATCGAAAAATTTTGTAAGGAGCGGGGTGCGATCCAGGTTGACAGAGCCACCAGCGCTGAGGAGGCGGAAAAGCTTTGGCAGGCCAGAAGGACCGCCTTCGGTGCTGTGGCCAGTTTACGTCCCAACTGCATTGTGGAGGATGCGACCGTTCCAGTGAAGAGACTGCCTGAAATGATCAGAAAAATCGTGGAACTTGCGGATAAATATGCACTAAAGATTGGGGTGCTGGCCCATGCAGGTGATGGGAATTTGCATCCCCTTATCATGACGGATCTGCAGGACAAGAAAGAGATTGGCAGGGTAGATAAAGCCCTGGATGATATGTATGAGGCGGCTATCTCAATGGGTGGAACCCTGTCGGGTGAACATGGCATCGGCATAGCAAAGGATCGCTTTATTTCAAAGGAGTTCAGCCCGAGTGCGATAGAGATTATGCGGGGGATTAAGCGCGTTTTTGACCCGAACAATATTTTGAATCCGGGGAGCTTTTTGTAGATTGTCTCCGTTTTATTGGGTTCGACATGAATCTTGAAAATGTGGAAAAACAATTCAATCAGTGTAATAAATGCGGACTTTGCCTGGCTACATGTCCTGTTTGTAAGGAACTCCTCCTTGAAAAGTATACCCCGAGAGGGAAGATCCTCTTGGCCAGATACTATTGCCGGGGAGGTCTTGACTTAAGTGCACGTTGCCGGGATATCTTTGCAGAATGCCTCCTGTGCGGTGCCTGTTCTGCGACGTGCCCCAGCGGAGTTGATCTCACGGGAGTTTTTGTCGCCATGCGCGAGGAACTCGCGGCAAACAAAGGGCTCCATCCAAAGCTGAAATCTGCAGTGGAGTCACTCATTAAGAATCACAACATTTCCGACGAGGACAATGCTGAACGTGGGGAGTGGAGAGATGATATAAGAAATATGCCCGACCATATGTATGAGAGGGACAGGGCAGAGGTGGTCTACTTTGTGGGGTGCGTCGCATCCTTTTTCCCAATGGTCCAGGAAATCCCCCGCAACCTCGTGCAAATATTGGATTCAGCCGGCGAGGACTTCACAATCCTGGCGGGGGAGGAGTGGTGTTGCGGGTTCCCATTGATTGGGGCGGGAGCACCGGACAGAATGAAAGAGCTGATTGATCATAATTTGGAAAAGGTGAAGGCCCTGGGAGCTGCAAAGATAGTTTTTTCGTGTCCATCGTGCTTGAGAACCTGGAAGGAATACTATAATACGGATTTGGAGCTTTTTCATTCAACGGAATTTATTCAGAATCTGATTGATAAAGGTAACATCTCTTTAAGGAACTTGAGTGTAAAAGTGACGTACCATGACCCATGTGACTTGGGGAGAAACGGGAGGGTGTATGAAGCGCCACGGCAGATATTGAAGTCGATCCCAGGTCTCACACTGGTGGAGCTTGAAAAAAACCGGGCCCAGAGTGTCTGCTGTGGCGGTGGCGGGAATCTGGAGATGGCGGATCCGGAACTTTCGAAGAAAGTGGCGCAAAGGAAAATTGAGGAGATCCGGGATACAGGTGCAGAAATAGTAGTGACTTCCTGTCAGCAGTGCGTGCGAACCATCAAGGGAATGGTGAGGAGAAAAAAGGTCGCTATCGATGTTATTGACATTACTGGCCTGGTGAAACGTGCGATAGCTCACGGTTGATTTCATTCTACGCTGATTATGTTCCGGTGTTACCAATGAATAATAAAGAATTTCCTCCCGCCAACCTTTCGTGGATTGTTTGGGGACTTGGCGCGGCCTTCTACCTGAACGGGTTTTATCAGCGGGTTGCACCCGCCGTCATGACAGACTACCTGATGGCCGACTTCAGGATAGGAGCCGCGGCGCTCGGCAACCTGTCGGCCTTTTATTTCTACAGTTATGTGTTCATGCAGGTGCCGACGGGGGTCATTGCAGATCGCTGGGGGCCCCGAAAGCTCCTGACCGCCGGCGCGTGTGTGGCGTCACTTGGCGCTTTTCTTTTTGCTGCCGCACCGAACGTCCTCGTGGCCAACATTGGGCGGCTTCTTATTGGCGGATCCGTAGGAGTTGCCTGGGTTGCCGTGCTCAAGCTCACGACGGGATGGTTTCCCCCTCACCGATTTGCGTTGACCAGCGGGCTCGCGTTGATGTGCGGTCTACTCGGGGCGGTCTCAGCGGGTGTGCCGCTCCGCATCCTGGTGAATCATTTTGGGTGGCGGCCGGTCATGCTTTTTTCGGCAGTCGGCGCTTTGATGATTGCAATAGCGCTCTGGCTTATTGTGCGCGATGATCCTTCAGAAAGGGGATATGCAAGCTTTGCCCCTTCCGATCAGGCCGAAAGTGATGGGCCCGGGCCGGTTTTCTCAGGTCTGTTGAAGGTGTTTCACTACAAGAACACCTGGCTCCTGACCCTTGCTCCAGGCGGGATTGTTGGGCCGGTCCTCGCGTTTTCCGGGCTCTGGGGAGTCCCGTTTTTGACGACGCACTATGGTCTTTCGCCGGTGAAGAGCGCGGCGTTGACATCCACGTTGTTGGTGGCGTGGGGCGTCGGAGGGCCGCTTCTCGGCGGCATCTCAGACAGAATTGGATCCAGAAAACTCCTCTATCTGGGCGGCTGCGTTATCAGCAGTATCGGGTGGGCCTTGATTCTTTATATCCAGGCGCTCCCGGTGTGGCTGCTGACTGCCCTTATCATTATTGTCGGATTTGCCTCCGGTGCCATGATTATCGGTTTTGTCTTCGCAAAAGAATCAGTCCCTTCACCATTGGCGGGAACAGTGTCGGGAGTCTGCAACATGGGTGTGATGTCGGGACCGATGCTTCTCCAGCCGGCCATGGGTTTGATTCTGGATAAACATTGGAATGGCGTCCTGGAAAACGGCATAAGGATTTACGATCTTGGAGCCTATCGCGCTGCGTTTGCGCTGATGATGGGGTGGTCAATCTGTTCGATTGTGCTCATTGCTTTTACTCGTGAGACAAGATGTCGCCAGATGGATGCAGGGTGACAGGGGATCCAATAGACCAAGATATGTATAGTGCGAGGAGTACCGCCCTCGCCCCTGGCTGTAGCAGGCAAGTGAGCAGAATATGTTTTGAGATTGAGGCATTTGGATTTCATTTGGCATTTGAGCGTTAGCATTATTCATTTTCGGTTTATCCGGGTTAGGTGATTCATTGCTCAAGAACACAGCAATATACCTCTTGTTTCTTTCAGTCTTGGGGCTGGGAACTGTTGAGGCAAAGGCATCATGGCTCATGGACCAAAAGGATTACCATGTGTCAGCCCACGGCCAGACTTCCTGCCAGGATTGCCACGAGGATATTGCGGACAAAAAACTGCATCCTGATCCCTCGGATGTAAATAAAGTGCGTGGAGATTTCTTTTCACCGGAAATGTGCTTCTCCTGCCACGATGAGATTCAGGATGATCTCGAAGCAGGAAAACACGGCCGGAAAAAGATCCAGGACCCGGAAAAATACAGCTATTGCATCCGGTGCCACAAACCGCACCGGCAGCCGCGCATTGGTGA
>QMLQ01000154.1 GCA_003646815.1 Deltaproteobacteria bacterium
CTTGCTCTTTTTTTCAACCTCTTCTAATTTGCAAATACTCTTCTGTTGCCAATCTGATTTTACCGCCTCAAGTCCTTCTCAAGGAGGAACCCATGAAAATCACCGTCATTGGTGCAGGTAATGTGGGTGCCACCACCGCCTGCAAGCTGGTGGAAAAAGATCTGGCAAATGAAGTTGTACTGCTGGATATTGTCGAAGGCATTCCGCAGGGTAAGGCTTTGGACCTGTGGGAGTCTGCGCCGATCGAGGGTTTCGACACCCGCTGCATCGGCACCAACAGCTACGAGGAGACGGCGAACAGCGATATTGTGGTAGTCACCGCGGGCCTTCCCCGTAAACCCGGAATGAGCAGGGATGATCTGCTGGAGATGAACACGGAAATAGTAAAGAATGTCTCGGAAAATATCCGCAACACTAGCCCCGAGGCGATTGTGATCGTGGTTTCCAATCCCTTGGATGTAATGACCTATGTGGCATTAAAGGTTACCGGTTTCACTGCGCAACGGGTTTTCGGCATGGCGGGGATTCTGGACACCGCCCGCTTCCGTTCTTTCATCGCACTTGAGCTGGGAGTTTCTGTACGCGACATTTCCGCCTTGGTGCTTGGGGGGCACGGTGATTCCATGGTTCCTCTTCCCCGTTTCACCACGGTTTCCGGAGTGCCGCTGGCTGCATTCATGGATCAGGCCACGATAGACAGGCTTATCCAGAGAACCCGGGATGGCGGAGCCGAAATTGTCAAGTATCTCAAGACCGGAAGCGCCTACTATGCACCTGCAGCAGCAGTGGTGGAGATGGTAGAATCAGTGGTCAAGGACAAGAACCGCGTGCTTCCCTGTTCCTGTTTCCTCCAAGGAGAGTACGGGCTTGAAGATGTTTATGTAGGTGTACCGGCCAGGCTCGGCAGCCAGGGTGTGGTGGAGGTGATCGAGCTCGAGCTCACTGCCGAGGAAAAAGAAGCTCTGCACAAATCCGCTGAAGGTGTGAAAAATAACATCGCCAAACTGAAGCTCTAACCAAGGCTTCTCAACTGGAGGTTGCTGTTGAAAAAGATCGAGCTCAAGGAAGTGACTGATCGGGTCCGCTGGCTTTGCCAGCAGGCCAACTGCCAGCTCGGTGAGGATGTGATCTCCAGTCTCCGGAAAGCACGCCAAAGCGAGGAGTCTCCTACAGGTCGCCGGATTCTGGATCAGATACTGGAGAATGCACGAATTGCCCGAGAGGAAAATGCTCCATTATGCCAAGACACCGGTTTTGCTGTGTTTTTTGTCGAACAGGGAAGCGAGGTCCAATTCGAAGGGGACGGGACACTCACCGAAGCGATCAACCGAGGAGTGGCTTTAGGCTATACAGAGGGCTACCTGAGAAAATCGATCGTAGGCGATCCACTCAGGCGCAAAAACACTCAAGACAACACTCCGGCTGTGGTACATCTGGTTCAGGTGCCGGGAGATAAATTCACCCTGACATTCGCCCCCAAAGGAGGCGGAAGCGAGAACATGAGCCGGCTGGCCATGCTTAAACCCTCGGACGGGCTTGAGGGTGTCAAAAGATTCGTGGTTGAAACCGTGGAGAAAGCGGGAGCCAACCCTTGTCCACCGGTGATTGTGGGGGTAGGAATCGGGGGAACTTTCGAACTCTGTGCATACCTTGCCAAAAAAGCACTGCTCAGAGAGCTGGGCAGTGAGCATCCCGATCCTTTTTACCGCGAGCTGGAGAAAGAACTGTTGGAACTGGTGAACAAGACCGGGATAGGCCCCCAGGGCCTCGGCGGAACCACCACCGCGCTGGCCGTGCATGTGGAGACTCATCCTTGCCACATTGCCAGCCTGCCTGTGGCGGTGAACATGCAATGTCACTCGGCAAGGCACCTCTCGGTAAGCTTCTAGCAATAGAGAAAGCCGCCCGTGTGAAAAAACCTAAAATCCGCTACACTCCATAGCTGGAGCATTGCGGATCGAGATGTATAAACTCTGTTTTTCTCGGGGTTTCTTGACCAATTGAAAGATCTTTTTCCAGGTATCAGCGTATTTTTCAGCATGCAAAAAAAGTGGAGACAGCTAACTCATGAGCCAAATCATTCCACTCACTCCTCCGCTAACTGAGGAAGATGTTCTGAAGTTGCGTATCGGGGATGAGGTCAGTATCAACGGGGTGATATACACCGCCCGTGATGCTGCTCATAAAAGGCTTGTGGCCCTGGTTGAGCAAGGAAAACCTTTACCGTTCGACATCCAGGGCCAGATCATCTATTATGTTGGGCCTACTCCTGCCAGACCGGGTGAGGTGATCGGCTCGGCTGGACCGACCACCAGTTACCGGATGGATGCCTATACCCCGGCACTTCTGGCCCAGGGGCTAAAGGGCATGATCGGCAAGGGAAACCGGAGCCAAGAGGTTCTCGAAGCCATGAAAAGAGAGAAAGCGGTTTATTTCGCCGCTGTAGGGGGAGCAGGCGCCCTTATCTCCCGTTCCATCACTTCCTGCCAAGTTATAGCTTACGAGGACCTGGGGCCTGAGGCGATCCATCGTCTCGAGGTCAAGGACTTCCAGGTAGTTGTGGCAAACGATGCCCACGGAGGAGATCTGTTCAAGGAGGGAATTGCACGCTACAGGAAAAGTTAAAAGGACACACCGAAGCGGCTTTCCTTTGATAGTATTAGCCAGTTGAGGATGAGGAAGGAGTCAACTTATCTCTTTCAGAATCTGTCTCTGGGAGGTGAGCCTCTCTGTTTTCTCCGGGAGGTCTTGGACTCCTGAGGGGATGATCTTTTGTGAGTGGGGACACCTTTTCCTTTCTGGGGTGAAGTCTCCTTTTTACCTCTCAACTTGCCTTCCCGCTTCGCCTGATACTCGGCTATGGCTTTGTCCCGAGAGGCTTTGAATCTCCTGAACTCTTCAAGAGTCGCCCGCTGGCGCCTGATGTAACTACTCGAAGCAGCAATTATCATCCCCGATAGTATCAAAGCCGGGATGAAAACGAGCATCAAATTCAAGGCCCTCCGGCTGGTCAAATCATTCGAGATACCCTCGGCAAACACCCAGTATCCTAACAGCCCCATAATGCCCAAACAAATCAATATCACCAGAACCCCCACTCCTATTACCGAGTATTCCTTCCGGCGTATCTGCTCCATTGTCTCGTACCCCGCCAACTGGAACCGGTCCTGGGCGTAATCGGCAGCCTTGCTGCGCGCACTGGGCATAAGGGCCCTGACAAGCCAGAAAAACAACACGAGCAGAACCACCAGAAACGGTAAAGTAATCAGAATGTTCTTTATTTCAGATGACATTTTTCTTCAAAATCAATTCCACTGCAAGATCGGGGTTTGTGGTGTGTGAACGGGTTGAGGCTTCAATCCTTGAAAGTCCAGAGCCGAAAAGATTTGAGTTGCTTGCAAATGATGGAAAAACACCCAACACCCCGCCCCGGTAAAAAAGGCCTCATTCCAGCTCTGCCATATTGGAAGGCATACCTATCACCGGAGCGCGGCGCGAGTTTAATCTATCCCCTTGGCCAGGCCGAGTTTGACCCTTTCCAGATAGCTCAAAAGCTCGGTCAGGCGAACCGCGAAATTGTCCTCCACTACCAGAACTTCGCCAGAGGCAAATCGCACTCCATGGATAAAGATATCCACATTCTCACCCGCCAGCTTGTCCAGGGCGATGATTGTATCCTTTTTCCAGCCTAAAATTTCTCTTAAACTCGCCTGGGTTCTTCCCAGCTCCGCCCGCAGTTCCAAGAAAACATCGTTCAAGTGTTTCAGTTCCAGAGGACGTTCAACGGGCTGCTGGGCATCAAAGCTTTCGAATTCCAGTTTCCTGACTTTCGGCTGGTCCGATTGTTGGTTCATGGAATCTCCAAAGTTTTCCGAAGTCTTAACCTCAACAATCTCATCCAAAGCAGACTTGTTCTGGCCGCTGGCTGATCTGGAGCAAATTAAGCGGCAAAATTCATACCAATAAATAAATACTGTTATTTCATCCGGAAGGTTCCTTTTAAAGCAGCCAGAGCATCGGCCAGCTCAACCAACTGCCCCACCGATAAGTTTTCCGGCCGGCAGCTCAGATCAAGCTCCGTATCCCGGGCCAAAGCCGCCAAATCCTCGGCCGAAAGAGCAAAGCGGGGGTCCTTGCGCAGTATTTTCTGTACTTGTTTTCTGCGGTCGGCGAAAAGGCGACGGACAAGACGCTGGAACAAGCCCTCATCCAAAGCCCTCCGTTTATAAGGCCTGGCGAAATCTATTTTAACCAGAGCCGAATCAACCCGCGGTCTCGGGTGAAAATTATCCCGACTCACAAAAAACATATATTCCACCTCGGCATAATAAGAAGCCAACACACTCAGCATGCCATAGGGTTTTTTGCCGGCGGGAGTAGTCAATTTACGAGCCACCTCCTCCTGGAGCATCAAAACCACGAGCTCCAACTGAGAGTGAAACTCCATCAAGCGGTGGAGCAGTGAATTGGTGATCCGATAGGGAATATTGCCCACCACAACCGGCCGGAGAGGCCGCCCGGCCGAAGCCCAGGAAAGAATATCAAACTGGAGCACATCCTCGGTTTTCACTTCCACACTGGAGCAAGCATCAAACTTCCGCTGGAGAGAAGCGGCCAGTTCAGAATCAATCTCAATTGCCGTGAGATGAGCGGCCCGAGCCGCAAGCTCATTGGTAAGAGCCCCGCTGCCGGCGCCGATCTCCAGTACATTCGCCTCATCCAGAGCACCGAGCGCATCCACTATCCGGCTTGCCAAAGACTTGTTTCTCAGAAAATGCTGTCCCAAACTCTTCCGCCGCCGCAAGCTTGCACCAACCGGCACACTCATAGCTGAACCGCCTCGGTAACCTTCATCAATGTATCCCCTTGCTGAAAAAATAAACCTTTATTTTCAATATAAGAGCAAACCACTCCGGGCAAAAGTTTAGGAAAGTATTTTCACGGGGTGGTTGAAGCGGCATTCTCTGGATTCGTGGAAACAAACTCCCCGATCCCCCGGAAAATTGAGGCCTTCTTCAGGAGAGGTTAATCTGCATGTGATACCCGGCAGATAAGGCTCTCAACAGGCAATGCATTTGAAGAAAGCTGCGCATCAGTTGCTCAACTTATTTGCCGCTATCAGTTCGGGGCATTTTCAGAGAAATCAGAGGAGGGTGCTCGCTTTTGAAAGACACAAATGAAGAGAAGGCGAGTGAAAGTTGTGCTCTCTTATGGGTTTTCAGTTGTGATTCGGCCCCAGGGAAACCGAGCAGAGGTTTTCCGGATTGAGGATTATTCTGGCCACTGCGGTGATATCCTCGGGAGTAACAGCATTGATTTTAGCCAGCACTTCATCCACTTTCTGGTAACCCTCGCGGTTGATTTCAAAATTAGCCAGCCTGAACATCCTGGTAGTGGTACTTTCCAGCCCGAGCATCAATTGGCCCTTGAGCTGGTTTTTGGCGTGGTTCAATTCCTGCTCGCTCACCGGCTCCTCCAGCAACTTGGCGTATTCCTCGCGGATCACCCTCAGGGTTTTCTCGCGCTTTGAGGGTTCGGTACCTACATACACTCCGAACAGGCCTGTATCCAGGTAAAATTGCTGGAAGCTGTATACCACATATGCCAGAGCTTCTTCTTCGCGGACCCGTTGGAAGAGCCTGGAACTCATACCTCCGCCGACAATGTTGCTCAACAGCAGGAGTGCATAACGCCTGGCGTCCGAGTGGGAAAAGCTGGCGGTTCCCAGGCAGAGGTGGGTTTGCTGGCAATCCCGATTCAAATGTCGGTTCACGGCACGTCTCGGTTCGCCTGGAGGTGTGGGAATCTCATCATCTCCGGCGGTGGAACGCGAGGAGAGAAAGGAAAACTTCTCCCGGATGATATCAATGGTGGAATTGAAATCAATGTTTCCTGCCAGGGAAATCACTAGGTTGGGAGCGATATAATTCTGGTGGAGATATTCGAGAATATCATCTCTTTTCAGGGCTGCCACGGTCTGGTAGGTGCCGAGCAAGGGATACCCGAGGGGGTTGTCTCCCCAGATGGTCTCAGAGTACAACTGGTGGATCAGGTCATCCGGGGTGTCTTCCATGTTCCGGATTTCCTCATAAATCACCTGTTTTTCCCGCTGGAGGTTTTCCTCGGAGATGGTGGGGGAATTGATAAGATCGCTCAGTACATCCACAGCCAGTTCCACATACTCATCCAGCACTTTGGCATGGAAGCAGGTGTATTCCCTGCCGGTGAAAGCATCCAGGCTTCCCCCCACCGATTCTATTGCCGTGGCTATTTCCTTGGCATTGCGTTTGCTGGTGCCCTTGAACACCATATGTTCAAGGAAATGGCTGATCCCGATCTTATCCGGAGGCTCGTGGCGGCTGCCCCGAGTGAGCCAAACCCCGATAGAACAGGATCTTACATGGGGGATGCGCTCCAGCACCATGCGCATCCCGTTTTCCTCAACGATTCGCTGGACGTTTTCTTGCATGAAAACTTCCCGGCCTCCGGTTAGGTCTCGGTCTTGGATTCTCCTCCTCCATGGCAGCCACTTTGGAAAGCCTGACCCTGTTCTGTTTATCGATATCTATCAGCTTGACCTTGAATCTATCTCCCACCTTGACCACCTTGTCGATATCCTGCACCCGTCCTCTCTGGAGTTCCGAGATATGGACCAGACCCTCTCTCCCAGGTAGAAACTCAACAAAGACTCCGAAAGAGGTCACGGTTTTCACCTCACTGTCATAAATCTTGCCGATCTCCGGTTCAGCCGTTATCTCCTGGATCCTCCGCGTAGCTTCATGGCAAGCCTTTTCATCGGCAGAGGCCACCACCACTGTTCCATCATCTTCAACTTCTATCTTGGCTCCTGTCTCCTCACATATCTTGCGGATGGTCTTGCCACCCGGGCCGATGATATCGCGAATCCGGTCCGGATTGATCTTGAAGGTGACAATCCGCGGTGCATATTGACTTATTTCCTCCCGCGGCTTGTCAATAGTTTTCTGCATCACATCCAGAATGTAATTGTAACCCGTGCAGGCCTGTTGCAGGGCCCGGTCGAGAACCTCAAAAGGAATTCCACCGATCTTGCTGTCGAGTTGAAAGGCGGTAATGCCTTCCCGCGTGCCGGCCACCTTGAAATCCATATCTCCCAGGTGATCTTCCAGGCCGAGGATATCACTCAGGATGGCCACACCCTCATTTTCATAGACAAGTCCCATGGCAATACCGGCCACAGCTTTTTTGACCGGGACACCCGCATCCATCAGGGCGAGAGATCCGCCGCAGACTGTAGCCATGGAGCTGCTGCCGTTGGATTCGAGGATGTCGGAGACCAGCCTGATGGTATAGGGGAAGCTCTCCTCATCCGGAATCGTGGGCTGAAGGGCTCGCTCGGCCAGGTGGCCGTGTCCTATCTCCCGACGTCCCGGCCCACGGGGGATGCCCACCTCACCCACACTGAAAGAAGGAAAATTGTAATGCAGCATGAAATACTTGCGGTACTCTTCCTGTTCTATACCATCGATGATCTGACTGTCCAGGTTGGTACCCAGGGTGACCGAGGCCAGGGCCTGGGTCTGACCGCGGGTAAAGAGGGCCGAGCCATGGACACGGGGCAACACACCGATCTCGCAGGTAATCTCGCGGATGTCATCGTAGCCGCGGCCGTCAACCCGCACCCCTTGGGAGAGCACTTTGGCTCGCATCTTTTTCTTCTCAAGATCGCCGATTACTTTGGAAATCTGCCTTTCACTTTCCGGGAATTCCTCTATCAGCTCTTCAATCGTCTGCTTCAACAGCTCATCGTACCTTTGTTCCCGCTGTTCTTTCTGCACGATGCTGAGGATTTCATCAAGCTGGGAATCAACCGCCCGGTGGACTTTCTCCACCAGGAGCGGGTCGATTTCTTCC
>QMLQ01000155.1 GCA_003646815.1 Deltaproteobacteria bacterium
ACGAGCTTTTCCGCTCTTTTTAGGGGAGGTAAGCATCTGCCGTGAACAGCAGCATTTCATCAAGCACCCAACTCTTACGAAGCCAGGTATATGAGTATTTGCGTAAGCAACTCAAAAATGGCGAATTACGACCAGGGATGTTTGTAAGCATCAACAAGATGGTGGAGAATCTGGGATTGAGCCGGACTCCGCTCCGGGACGCTCTTCTTCAGCTTCAGGTGGAGGGGTTTGTGACCTTTCTGCCCCAGCGAGGCATAAAGATTAATGAACTGAATCCGCAGGTAATAGAGGACATTTACGAGGTCATCGGAGCTCTTGACTCGAGGGTCTTGATTTCGGTGTTTGAGAAACTGGGTCCGAGGGAAGTTGAAAGCATGAGGAAGGTAAATGAAAAAATGCTTTCAGCGGCACAAGAAAGGGACTTCAGCAAATACTGGGAACTCAATTCGAAATTTCACGGGGTGTACCTTAATCTCTCCAGGAATGATCTCATCTTGTATCACCTCAACATCCTCCGGCAACGGCTGTTCGGGTTTGGAGAAATCAACTGGGGCAACAGACTCATAAATCTGAACTATAAAGAACACTTAAGGATCATAGACTTGATTCAAAAAGGCAACGCAATAAAGGCAGCAAATTATATACGCGACGTGCATGTTCATCTTCCTTTTCACTTGTCGAAGGAAACAGGTTGATCTTCGCTGTGAAGAAGGCAGGGTACAAGTTCCGCAAGTTTTCCAGGAAGATCGTTCGGTTGCCCATGCATGTTTTTTGAGGAGGAAACATGAGCAGGTATCTAGGCATTGCAGGCGTGCAGATGGAAGTAACGAGGGGCAGAGACAACTCCGCTGCAATGATGGAGAGGTTGAGGACGGTAGGCCTCGCCTTTCCATGGGTGGATATGGTGATTTTCAGCGAACTGTGTGCCTCGGGTTTGGATTCCCGGCGGGCAGAGGAAATACCCAATCCCACGCTGGACCGGTTTTGTGCCTGGGCGGCAAAAGAAAAAAAGTGGCTAATCCCCGGGTCTTTCAATGAAAAGGAGAACGGCAAGGTATATAACACAGCGGTCGTTATTTCGCCTGAGGGGGAAGTGACGGCCAAGTACCGAAAGCTTTTTCCGTGGGCTCCCTTGGAGAAAAGCGAAAGTGGCGACTCCTTCTGTGTTTTCGAGGTTCCCGGCAAGGGCCGATTCGGATTGTGCATTTGTTATGATCTGTGGTTTCCGGAGGTGGTCAGAAACCTTTGTTGGATGGGGGCTGAGGCTGTGATTTGTCCCACAGGAACCTATACATCAGACCGGTACCAGGAAAAAGTGCTGGTCCAGGCCAATGCTATTTCAAACCAGGTATACGTCCTGAGCGTGAATGGCGCCGGAGGTGGGGGCGTGGGAAAATCCATTTTTGTGAACCCCGAAGGACGGGTTCTCCAGGAATCAGGCGAAACTGATACCATACTCACGGAAGTAATAGACCTTGATGAAGTCTCAAGAGTTCGGGAGTACGGGACTCTTGGCCTTTGTCAGACATGGAAAGATTTGAGAGACTTTAAGGGAGAATTTCCCATGTACACAGAGGAGATGGGGAAGGGAGAGCTTTTTCGATCCCTTGGTCCTCTGAAACTCCATAAAGAGATCGGGAAGCAAAGGAGGTGAGAGAGAAAAGCGGAAACAAACTGGTGGACATCGTGTTCAGGAACAAATGTGATCATCCTGGCTGCTCTTCATTTCAAGCGGCTGGTTGGACCATTTGGCCATGAAAGGAGGAAGAAGAAATGAAAAGAAAAAGCATCATCTCTGTACTTGTCATATCCGGTATTATTTTCACTCTTTTGTCTGTTCAAGGGCATGCGGCGAAATTGCCAAAGGATATCCTCGTGTTTGCTTCCACTGACAGTATTACCACGTGGGACCCGTCCGCCGCCTATTCAACGGAATCATCCTACATGCCCAATATCTATGAAACACTTATCTGGGTGAGTCCCCCGGGGAGCAAGAAGCCTTTCCAGCCCGGTCTGGCAAAGAAATGGAAGGTAGATAAAAAGGGCCTGGAGTGGACGTTTTACCTGAGAAAAGGGGTAATGTTTCACGATGGGGGCAAGCTGACTGCGCAGGCGGTTAAGGATTCCATTGAAAGAACCATGAAAATGAAGAAAGGCGCCGCCTTCATCTTTTCGCCGGTGAAAGAAATCAAGGTGATTGATGATTACACGGTAAAATTTGTTTTGAAAAATGCAGCTCCTTTTGACCGGATCATCGCCTCTGCAAACGCGGCCTGGATCATCAGCCCGAATGCGGTCCATAAAGACCGAAAGTGGTTTGATGCAGGACACGAGGCAGGGAGCGGGCCATATGTACTGGAAAGCTGGAAGCCCGATGAGGAAATCATATTCAAGAAATTCGATGGCTACTGGAAGGGCTGGAAAGGGCCTCATTTCAACCGGATCGTGGTAAAAATAGTGAAAGAAGCCACGGTGGCTGATCAAATGCTCGAATCCGGTGTTGCTGATCTTGTTACCCGGATTCCCATAGAATCGAGCAAGCTTTTAAATTCAAAAAAGTGCTGTGAGCGTTTGGTGGGGCCCAGTTTTATGAACTATGCGCTTCATCTGAATACGGCAAAATTCCCGTTCAACCAGAAACTGGTGAGAAAGGCTGTGTCCTTTGCCATTCCTTATAAAGAAATTATAGAAGTGGCGATGGGTGGTCTGGGGAGGCAGGCCGTGGGTGCTGTTCCCTTTGGTCAGTTTGGTCACGATGAAAGCCTGTTCCAATACTCTCATGATTTGGAAAAGGCCCGAAAATACATGAAAGAGGCGGGGTACCCAAAGGGAATCAAAGGAAAGGTCGTTTTCACCTATGCATCCGAGAATGCGGTGGAAAAGGCTTTTGCTCCGCTCGTGAAGGAGGAGCTGGGAAAGATCGGCATTCAGGTGGAGATCCGTCCCATGAACTGGACTGCCCAGTGGGATCTCATGAAGGGCGGGCCTGAAAAGGCACAGGATATGGCTGCGCTATTGTGGTGGCCTACTTTCAGCGATCCTTACGAAACTCTATACAGCCTGTGGCATGCGGAAAAGAAACCGTATTGGAATTTTGCCTATTACAAGAACCCGGAATTCGACAAGACCATCCTGGCCGCCTATTCAACCCCGGATGGGAAAAAGGCCCAGGAACTCTATTCCAAGGCTCAGAAGATGCTCATCGACGATGCGCCGTCGATCTTCCTGGTGGATGTGCAACGGCCTGTTTTTAAGAGCAGAAAGCTGAAAGGGTATGTGATAAACCCCAACTATCCCCGCGTGCCTTTCTGGTACTCGATGTACAAGGAATAGCACGCTCACGGTTCACGGTTGCAGCCCGGTTTTCCCGCCGATCTTGAGCACGGCAGATTGCCGGTGAGAAATCCGGGCTTTCCTTTCGCATTTCAAATGCCTGGAGGAACCGGCCGTGAGTTATCTCATAACCTGAACTTTTGCTGAGATTGCATGCTTCGTTATATCCTGAAACGGTTGATATGGCTGCTTGTGGTCCTGTTTGGACTCTGCGTCATAACGTTTACGCTTTCGCGGGTAGTGCCCGGGGACCCGGCTGCCGCCTATATCGGACCACGCGCCAGACCAGAGCAGGTGGAATTGGTTCGCCAGCAACTGGGACTTGACCGCCCCCTCTATGTCCAATTCGGGTTTTATCTGCGGGATCTTGCCCATGGGAATTTCGGTGAATCTTTGCGGACCCACCGCCCTGTCCTCCGGGGAATCGTGGATCACCTTCCGGCTTCCCTTGAATTGATGTTCAGTGCAATAATTATTGCCCTGTTCTTGGGTATACCCATAGGGGTGGTATCGGCAAGGAGAGAAAACACTGTCGTAGACCATCTGAGCAGACTGTTCTCTGTTGCCAACGTGTCCATGCCGTCGTTCTGGCTGGCCATGATTTTCCAGATCGTCTTTTTCAGGTGGCTGGGCCTGTTTCCCATAGGAGGCCGCATTGACACGGTTACAGCGCTCCTCCATCCCATCGAAAAGATCACGGGTTTCAGTATTGTTGATGCGGTAATAAGCGGCAACTGGGTTGCATTGAGAAACGTGCTCCTTCATCTTGTGCTTCCTTCTGTTACTCTTGCCGCCTATTCAACAGGCCTGATTGCACGTATGACCCGCTCAACCATGCTGGAAGTCCTGCGGGAAGACTATATCACAACCGCCAGATCGATCGGCGTGTCTGAATCAGAGATTCATTTTATCCATGCGCTCCGAAACGCCATTGGCCCCACATTGACAACAGCAGGTCTCTGCTTTGCTTCGATGCTGACGGGGACGTTTTTCATTGAACTCATATTCTTCTGGCCGGGCCTTGGTACCTATACGATTAATGCAATTTTTCTGAATGACTATCCGGTCATCATGGCGGTTACCCTATTGATGGCGCTTTTTTATGTGGCGGTGAACCTTTGCGTTGATCTGCTCCTGGCCATAGCTGATCCGCGCATAAGAATATCGAAGTAGAAGCTGGTTGTCCTTCAGGAGTCTGGAAAACTCATGGTAAAGAAAAAACACAGGGAATACTTTCGAGGGCTCAGCCTCATTGTGAAAAACCCCCTCACGGTTTTTGGGCTCGTGATCATTGTTGTTCTTGTGCTTTCCGCAATGCTTGCCCCATTTATCGCCCCTTACCCGGAACAAGGCAGGGGATTGTCAAACCTCCAGGAAAGGCTGAAGGCTCCAAGCATCAGGCATCCTTTGGGGACGGATAATTTGGGGAGAGATTTAATGAGCCGCATCGTTTACGGTGCGCGTGTTTCCATAAAGGCAGCAATCATTGTTGTCTTGATCGTGATGGGGTTCGGGGTCCCATTGGGTCTTATTGCAGGTTATTTTGGCGGGAAGATCGACGAGCTTATTATGAGATTTGCGGATATGATCCTGGCATTTCCTTCGCTACTCCTGGCCATCGCGATCGTGGCCTCAACCGGGCCCAGCCTGTTGAACGCGCTCATAGCAATTTCAATCCCGTGGTGGCCGTGGTACACGCGTCTCGTGCGGGGGCAGGTCATCTCCCTCAAAGAGATGCAGTTCGTGGAGTCTGCAAAAGCGGTAGGCGCCTCATCATCGCGCATTATGTTTCGACACATTCTCCCAAACTGTTTGTCACCCATCATCGTTCAGGGAACCCTTGATATGGGGTATATCATTCTTTGCCTCGCATCACTTGGTTTTCTGGGTCTCGGAACGCAGCCTCCTACGGCGGACTGGGGGGTCATGGTGAATGACGGGCGAGAATTTTTTCTGACCCAATGGTGGATCTCTACCTTTTCAGGGGCAGCTATTTTCATCACGGTTCTGGCCTTCAATCTTGTTGGTGACGGATTGCGCGAAGCGATGGATCCCAAGATCAGATGGCGATTCCAGAGAACATAACAGACAAAAGCAGGCGCAATGGACAGGACGAACAACAGTGAACCAATATTGAAGCTCGAAGACCTCAGCACACACTTTGCCGTGCCGGAAGGTATAGCTCGGGCTGTGGAGCACTTGAGCTACCACGTGTTTGAAGGCGAGACGCTCGGCGTGGTGGGAGAGTCCGGGTGCGGAAAGAGCGTGGCGGCCCTTTCCATCTTGCGCCTCATTCCCATTCCTCCTGGAAGGATCGCATCAGGTAAAATCCTTTTCATGGGGCAGAATCTGCTTGAACTGCCTATGAAGAAGATGCGGAAAATCAGGGGTGACCAGATTTCAATGGTGTTTCAGGATCCCATGACCTCTTTTAACCCGGTTTTCACCATCGGCTATCAGCTTTCAAAGGTTTTTACCCTTCACCAAAAACTCTCCAGAAAGGAGGCGGTAAAACGCTCTGTAGATATGCTGGAAGCCTGTGAAATTCCTTCACCCGAGAGGATTATGAAGGTATATCCACATCAACTGAGCGGCGGTATGCGGCAACGGGTCATGATCGCCATGGCCCTGGGATGCAATCCCACGGTACTTATTGCTGATGAGCCGACGACTGCCCTTGACGTGACCATCCAGGCTGAGATCCTGGATCTCATCCTCCGTCTCAAGAAAAAATTCGGAATGGCCATGATTCTCATAACCCATGATTTGGGTATCATCGCCAACAGCGCTCAGAGAGTAGTGGTCATGTATGCTGGCGAGAAGGTAGAAGAGGCTGATGTCTTGTCGCTGTTTGAAAAACCGGGACATCCCTACACCATCGCCTTAATGAAATCGTTGCCACACCTGGGGAAGACGAAAAAATTCTTAAATGAGATAGAGGGGGTGGTTCCTCCCCCATTCAGGGTGATCCAGGGTTGTAAATTTGCGGAACGGTGCCCTGAAGCAATGGAAAGGTGCCGGAAGGAGAGACCGCGTCTCCGAAGCATTGAAAAAGGGCACATGGTGGCGTGTCATCTTTGAAAGAGATAAAAATGAATAACGTTCTGTTGCAGGTAATAAATCTCGTCACGTGTTTTCCCCTGGAAAAGACGAAACTTTTTCAGAAGACGCCGTTCCTGTGCGCGGTGAATGGAGTCAGCTTTGATCTCAAAAAAGGCGAAACACTGGGCCTGGTAGGGGAGTCCGGCTGCGGAAAAACCACAACCGGACGCTCAATCCTCAGGCTGGTGGAGCCCACGGCGGGACAAATTCTCTTTGAGGATGAAGATGTGTCCGTTCTTACCGGCCAAGACATGCGGGCATTTCGAAGATCGGCCCAGATGGTTTTTCAAGATCCCTTTGCCTCCCTCAATCCCAGAATGACCGTGGGCGACATCGTGGAAGAACCACTCTTGATTCATGGCCTCCACCGGAACAGGGCGGAGCGAAAAGACTTGGTGGCATCAGTCCTGAAGAAAGTGGGGCTTGAGCCCGATTATATGAAACGTTTTCCGCATGAGTTCAGCGGCGGCCAGCGGCAGCGTATCGGCATTGCCAGGGTACTGACACTCAATCCCAAACTGGTTGTTGCCGATGAGCCCGTATCGGCCCTTGACGTCTCTATCCAGGCGCAGATCATAAATCTCATGGTCAGGCTCCAGGAAGAATTCAACATATCTTATCTTTTTATCTCCCATGACCTTGCCGTGGTGGAACATATTTCGCACCGGGTCGCCATCATGTACCTGGGGAAAATTGTTGAGATAGCACCTGCCGAGAATATCTATGCGAAGCCGGCACACCCGTACACAAAGGCCCTCCTGTCAGCGATTCCTGTTCCTGATCCCAGGTCAAGGATTAAAGGGATGGTGCTCCGGGGAGATATTCCAAATCCTGCGGATCCTCCTTCCGGGTGTACCTTCCGGACCCGCTGCCCAATAGCAGAGGACGTTTGCAGCCGGGAAGTCCCCGAAATGAGGGAAATTGGACCGGATCACCTGGCAGCCTGCCACGCCTTGCAACCCGCTGGCGCAGAATGAAGGCTTTCTTAGAAAGGAATGGTCATGTCTGCTTCCTTGAACCGCATTGGCACCTTGTGGGTTAAAACTTCTCTTCTTGCGATGATGATCATGGTTATGCTCCCGGTTGAATCCCGGGGGCGTGATAAAATTGATATGGCAATCTATAATGACAGTTTCTGCAAGAACAAAGGGGTATGGCGAGAAGGCATTGTTTTCATCAAGTCAATGCTGAACAAATATGGGTACAGCTTTTTTCAGGGAAACAGGCAAAAGAACTCAGAGTCGTTGCGCGCTACATGGTTCCGGGAACCCCTGCTGATGGGTTGCCTGCTATGGTTTTGTTCCGGAACGGAGAGGGAAGCGTTTTCCTTTCAGGGGTTCATCTGGAGGTCTCTTTTGATCACTGTAGACTGTACCACGATGATGACACATGGAAGCTTATGAATGTTATTATTTCCCTCCT
>QMLQ01000156.1 GCA_003646815.1 Deltaproteobacteria bacterium
CTGCCAAGGCTTACCACACCTTCCTGTATCCTCGCTCCCCCCGAATCGTTGAGACCGATGATGGGCGCGCCGTTTTTCAGTGCCAGGTCCATTATTTTACAGACCTTCTCACCGAACGGCCCGCTCAGGGATCCGCCGAAAACCGTGAAGTCCTGGGAAAAAACAAAGACCTGACGACCGTCAACAGTACCGTACCCCGTCACCACGCCGTCACCCGGGATCTTTTTTTTGTCCATGCCGAAATCGTGGCAACGGTGAACCACGAACTTGTCGATCTCCTCGAAGCTGTCCTTATCAAGGAGGTACTGTATTCTCTCCCGGGCGGTCATCTTTCCTTTGGCGTGCTGTTGTTCAATACGCTTGGGACCGCCCCCCAGTTCAGCCTCCTGGTTTCTTCGCTCAAGTTCCTTTATCTTGTCTTCAATATCCACAGGGGACTCCCGGTTTAGAAAATATCAGTGCGCGGCATTCTGTTGCTCCACCAGGAAGCCGCGCTCAACGGGACAGGAACAAGGGATCTTATTCCATAGAAATGAGCACTGCATCAGCTTCTACAGCGTCACCTTTTTTGCACTTGATTTCTTTCACCGTCCCGCCTTCCGGCGCTACCACCGGGAGCTCCATCTTCATTGCCTCAAGGATCACCACTTCATCACCTTCGTTGACTGCATCACCAACACCCACTTTCACATCGATCACTTTTCCCCCCATCGGGGCAGTAACATCACTCACTTTTCTGACCTCCTCCATGTGATTTTTTGAACTCAACCACGCCAGGAACTTTTGCCAGGGCTGAAAAACTGATGCGTTCTCACATCGTTCAGGGCACCCTGTGTATCCTGGCATTTTTGATAAGCCTTGCTTATATCATTGAACCATGACCTTTTGTCAAGAATAATGTCGCGATCTGCCCATTGCATCAACAAATCTGAAATTCCTGCCGAAGCAAGCCAATACAACAAAAAAGTCTGGCAATATGCGATTTTTGGAATTGATTTTGCATATAACAAAGGCGTTGAAATGAGTCATACCTTGACAGGGGAGACCAAATTATTTACCCTTGCTCAAATGACTTCATACACTTACGCCCTCGGGAGGATCAGCATGCCGGTTTACAAGTGGGTCGCCGAAACAAGAAAAGGGAGAATAATCAAGGGAGAAGTAGAAGCGGCTGATGAGAAGATTGCCCGGTTGCAACTCAAAAGGCGTAACCTGACCGTCAAGAAAATCAAGCCAAAGCCAAAAGATCTCTTTGAAAATGTCTCTTTTATGCAGCCCAAGGTGACTGCAAAGGATATAGTCATCTTTACCAGGCAGTTTTCCACCATGATAGACGCCGGCCTCCCCCTGGTCCAGGGACTGACGATCCTTGCGGAACAAACCGACAATCGAACGTTCCGCCAAATTCTCAAAAAGGTAACCAAGGATGTGGAGGGAGGTTCCACCCTGGCGGAAGCGCTCAAAAAGCACCCCAAAGTCTTTGACGACCTTTTTGTCAACCTGGTGGCAGCCGGTGAAGTCGGTGGTATCCTGGATACCATTTTCCAGCGACTTGCGGCCTACATTGAAAAGGCACAAAAGCTCAAATCCCGCATCAAGGGAGCCATGACCTACCCTGCCGTGGTGGTCGGTATTGCCATAATCGTGATCTCGGTAATCCTTATCTTTGTCATCCCCGTCTTTCAGGACCTGTTTAGCTCTGCCGGGTCAGCGCTTCCTGCCCCCACACAACTGGTTGTCAACATGAGCCGGTTTTTCAAGGGCAATATCCATTACATCATCGGCGCTTTAATTGTCCTGTTTATCCTCTTCAAGAAATTCAGGGGAACGGAAAAGGGCCGTAAGTATACGGACTCTCTCGCCCTGAAACTGCCCATCTTCGGTCCGCTGCTCAAGAAAGTGGCCGTGGCCAGGTTCACCCGTACCCTCGGGACCATGATCACCAGTGGAGTCCCCATTCTGGATGCCCTTGAAGTCGTGGCGAAAACATCAGGAAACGTTATCCTCGAGGAAGTGATCTTTGAAGTCCGCTCCAGTATTGCAGAGGGCCAGCCCATTGCAGAGCCGCTCTCTGAGACTGATATATTTCCCAGCATGGTCACCCAGATGATCGCCGTGGGCGAGGCAACGGGTGCCCTGGACTCCATGCTGGAAAAAATCGCCGATTTTTATGAAGACGAGGTTGATGCCGCTGTCGATGCCCTGACTTCCATGCTTGAACCGCTCCTCATGGTATTCCTCGGCGGCTCCATCGGCGGACTCGTCATTTCCATGTACCTGCCTATTTTCAAGATGGCGGCTGCGTTCGGGTAATTTCACCGGCATTGTTCATGGCCGAAAAAGAAGAGCACATCTCCAGGAAGGAACTTTTCGGACGACTCCAGAGGCTCATGTTTCTCCGGGTCGTCTTTGTTTCACTCCTACTCGGTGCCTCTTTTTTTGTCCAGATCCGAGCAGCACGCACTTATTTTGGTTACATTCAAAATGCGCACTTTCTCCTGCTTGCCGCTGTCCTTTTCCTCACTTTAATATACGTCCTTGTGCTCAAGAGAGCTCGCAAACTTTTGTGGTTCTCCTATGTCCAGCTCCTTGTGGATACCCTTATTATTACCGCTGTAATCTATTCCACAGGCGGAGTGGACAGCATCTTTTCATTCCTCTACATTCTCGCGATCATAGGTGCCAGTATCATCCTTTACAGAAAGGGTGCCATACTGATCGCGTCTTCCAGCAGTATTCTTTTCGGGTTGCTTCTTGACTTTCAGTTTTACGGCTGGATCCATCCCCTGGGTTCCCGAATACATCATTTTTCCAATACCCAGAGCCTGCAGTTCTTTTTCCTGGCATTGGTAAACATGGCCGCATTTTATCTGGTGGCCATCTTGAGTTCCTTCCTTTCTGAACAGACCCGCAGGAGCCGGGCCGAACTAAAGGCCAAGCAGATTGATCTGGACCAGCTTGAAATCCTCAAGGATTCCATCATAAACAGTATCAACTCCGGACTGATCGCCCTTGATGCCAATGCAAAGGTCATTCTCTTCAATCCTGCGGCCGAAGAAATGTTTGCCACGAAGTCCTCCCGCTGCCTGGGAAAATCCATTCATGAGGTCCTTCCGGACATTGCCTCCTGTCTTCTGCACCAGGAAAGCACTTCTGAATTGATTCTCAGGGGAAACACCCCATTCGTCGACATTCCCTACGAACGACCAGGACAGAAGCCGGTGCATCTTCGTTTGTCAATTTCTCCTCTCAGATTCGGCCCCGATCTTGCGCAGGGTCATATCCTGGTTTTTCAGGATATGACTACCATCAAGAAAATTGAACAGAAGATGAAGAAAGTTGAAGGCCTGGCGCTCATCGGTGAACTGGCCGCCGGTATAGCACACGAGATACGGAACCCCATGGCCTCCATCAGCGGGTCCATCCAGATGATCAAGGGCCGCCTGGACGGGGACGATATCAACAGCCGCCTCATGGAGATCGTGCTCAGGGAAATCAAGCGCCTGAATGAACTGGTAAATGATTTTCTCCTCTTTGCCCGGCCCAAAAAAGCAAAACTGAAACCCTTCAATCTGACCGATCTGATTCTTGAATCCCTCGAACTTTTTCAAAACAGCCAGCACTGGAAGGCAAAGATCAGGGTCTCGCCGGAGCTTTCAGACCGGCTCACCCTGGTATCGGACCCTGAACTTGTCAAACAGATACTGTGGAATCTCTTTGTCAATGCCTTTGAGGCAATGCCTGAAGGAGGTTCCCTCCAAATAAAAGCGGCAAGGGAAAATGGGCAGGGAAAATCGCCCGATGACCGGGAATGGGTTCGCATTGTTGTTCGAGACACGGGGGAAGGATTTGATGAGGTAGCCATATCGCAGCTTTTCACCCCGTTCTTCACCACGAAGGAAGAAGGATCAGGGTTGGGCCTCGCCATTGTCAAACGCGTGGTGGATACCCTGCACGGGGAGGCCTACGGCGAAAACCACCCGGAAGGCGGTGCCCAGGTTACTATTCTCCTGCCCTCCCTCTCTGATGAGCACCTCCAGGAAGAATCTCAAACCGGAATAGGACTTGGCAAACCCCAAATAATCTGACAATATAATAAAGGTTAATGTCAAATGCCAAAACCCCAATGACAAATAAGTCTCTAACCCGCTTTTCTCCATCTATCGGAAACTGGGACTTATTGATGTGCATTGGCCATTTGACATTTGTCATTCATTTGACATTGGGATTTTGGCATTTGGATTTTCTGTATCTTTTTAATGTTCAGGCGCCTTTTCAGCATCTCCGGCCTATCAAAGGCCCTTGGAATGTTGCATAATGACAAGACTCATTGATCAGACATGGTTTTCATCCATTATGCGGCCGAGCCGATACCTCGGAGGAGAAGTGAACGCGGTCACAAAGGACCCATCCGAGGCTGAAGTCTCCATCGCCCTCTGTTTTCCCGATATCTATGATGTCGGCATGTCGCATCTGGGCCTGAAAATCCTCTACTCCATCCTCAACAGCAGGCCGTGGCTCGCCGCTGAAAGGGTGTTTGCTCCCTGGAGTGATCTTGAGGAGGCCATGCGATCATCCGGGTTCCCGTTGCAGTCGCTGGAATCCAAGAAAAATTTGTCAGACTTTGACGTGGTGGGATTCAGCCTCCAGCACGAACTCTGCTACACGAATGTCCTCAGTATGCTCCATCTGGGCCGGATTCCTTTCTTTTCCGGCCAAAGAAAAGGGAGCGATCCCCTGGTCATTGCAGGGGGACCGGCATGCTTTAATCCGGAACCGGTTGCCGACCTTTTCGACGCGTTCGTCATAGGCGACGGCGAAGAGGCCGCCCTCTCCATTTGCCGGGCGGTCCGTGAGGCCAGGCGAGCCGGCAACAAAGACAGGGAAGGCTTGCTCAAGGACCTCCGGCATATTCCCGGTATTTACATCCCTTCCCTTTTCCGGGTGCACTATCAACCCGGAGGACCGGTAAAGGGCGTTGAACCACTCCTGCAGGATTATCAGGAAGTCAGGAAGGCCATTATCCCTGACATTGAGAGCTTCCCACCTCCCCCTGCCCCGGTGGTCCCTTTCACCGGCCTGATCCATGATCGCCTGAGCATTGAGATCTCACGGGGCTGTACCAGGGGCTGCAGATTCTGTCAGGCCGGCATGATTTATCGTCCCGTGCGGGAACGCCATCCTGATACCATTCTCAGGAACGCGGAAGAGGCCCTGAAGAACACGGGCCATGAAGACCTTTCACTCCTCTCCCTCAGCTGCGGAGATTACCAGTGCCTTCTCCCCCTTCTTCAAGCACTCATGGATCGTTTCGGCGACCAGAGGGTTTCCATCAGCCTTCCCTCCCTGCGCATTGACAGCCTTGACCCTGCCTGGATGGAACAAATCAAGCGTGTGCGGAAGACCGGGTTCACCCTGGCCCCGGAAGCAGGCAACGACCGCCTCAGAAAAATAATCAACAAGGGTCTTACCCACGAGGATATCATCACCACTGCGCAACAGGTGTTCGCAGCAGGCTGGAACCTCATCAAGCTCTATTTCATGATCGGCCTTCCCGGCGAGAGAAAATCGGACCTGGAAGACATGGTTTCCCTGATCAGGGAAGTCGCATCAATTGCCGGAAAAACAGGGAGAAAAGCAAAGGTGAATGCCAGCGTGGCCACTTTTGTTCCCAAGTCCCATACCCCTTTTATGTGGGCCCCGCAGCTTTCTGCGGAGGAGGGTTGGGAACGTATCAATGCCCTCAGAAACTCTCTGAAAGGCAGCCGCGTTCGCCTGAAGTGGAACAGCCCCAAACTGAGCTGGCTTGAGGGGATCTTCTCCAGGGGTGACAGGCGGCTGACACCTGCACTTGTCAAGGCATGGGAACTGGGAGCACGATTTGATGCGTGGGACGAGCACTTCGCCAAATCAACCTGGGAAAAGGCATTTCTTGAGACGGGAATCAGCCCTGAGTCTTATCTCTCACGGGCAAGACCCCTTGATGAAGTTTTTCCCTGGGAGCACATCAACTGCGGGGTAAGCAAGGGCTATCTGAAGAAAGAATGGAAAAAGGCCCTCCAGGAAATGCAAACATCCGACTGCAGGCAGCAATGCCATGAATGCGGCGTATGCGATCACGAGACGACCGATCCGCTCCTGGTTTCGGAATGGGTTCCCGGGGTAAAACCGTCTCCCTCTTCCCCGGCTGGGTTTTCCGAGCCGCAGAAATACCGTCTTACGTTCGAGAAGCTATCCCATGCACGATTCCTGGGCCACCTTGAACTGGTCCGTGTTTTTCTCCGGGCCTTCAGGAGGGCCGGGGTGCAACTGGTGTATTCAAAAGGATACCATCCCATGCCTAAAATATCATTTGTGACCGCACTTCCCGTGGGAATGGAAAGCCGCGTTGAGACCATGGATGTGGAAGCTGCTGATGCGATTGAACCACTCTCCCTGGTACGAGAAGTAAACAAACAACTCCCTGAGGGAATATCCATCAGCAGGGCGGTAATGTTGGGAAAAAACGCTGGAAAACCCCGCTTGAAACAAAGCGGGTACCTCATAACGCTCCGGGAAGAGCTTCTCAAAGAAAGCGCTGTTGCACAATTCCTGCATTCGGATACCTGGCAGGTAACAAAACGAACTTCCAAGGGGGATAGGGAAGTGAATGCGCGGCCCCTGGTCGAAGCCATTGAAATAGTATCGCCCAACTCCCTGGAAATGCGCATCCATCATAACAGCGGCCCGGGCCTTAATACCAGGGAGATCGTCGCGGCCATCTTTTCCCTTTCTCCCACAGAAACGGCCGGGCTCCGGATTGTAAAGACCGATCAGATCCTTGAGTAAGGACTACCGTATTGCTTTCTTTGCACTAGAAAGGTGGTATCATGTCCAACGACCTCATCATAAACGCGAGGCACCATGAAACACGGGTGGCCCTGGTTGAGAACGGTCTTGTGGCCGAGCTGCATATCGAGCGAAGAACAGGACAGGAGCTCATGAGCAATATTTATCGTGGACGAGTCGTGAGGGTTCTTCCGGGTATGCAAGCCGCATTCGTGAATATCGGGCTCGAGCGGACCGCGTTCCTCTACGTGGCCGATGTGCACAAAGACATTCTCGGTCTTGAACGCTTGATGCTGCAAGGCCTCGGGAACCACGAACAGCAAGACGACTCGGAGAGCAACGGAAGAGGTCCGGCTCCCTTTGAAAGAATTGAGTTTCAGATTGAGGAACTGCTTCACGAAGGCCAGGATATCATGGTGCAGGTAGCCAAGGAACCCCTGGGAACCAAGGGGGCAAGAGTCACCTCGCATATTTCCCTCCCTGGAAGGCATCTCGTGTTTATGCCCACCGTCAACCACATCGGCATATCCCGCAGGATAGAGGACAAGGAAGAACGGGAACGGCTCAGGAGGTTGATCGAAGAGATACGCCCGGATAATTATGCTTTTATTGCCCGGACCGTCAGCGAAGGTGTCTCAAAGGAAAAACTCAAGTCTGAAATGGACTTTCTAGTCAAGCTTTGGGACAGCATTACCGAAAGAATGGATAAGGCCACCGGTCCGGGAATTCTGCACCGGGACCTGAGCATCTCCCTCAGGGCGGTTCGTGATCTCTTTACCAGGGAGGTTGATCGGCTCATCATCGATTCCCGGGATGAATATAATGACATCCTGTCGTTCATCGACACATTCGCGCCGGGCCTCCGCTACTCGGTGGAACTGTACGAAGAGCCGGAACCGATCTTTGACGCATACGGCATAGAGCTTGAAATTTCCCGGGCGCTGGGAAACAAGATCTGGTTGAAATCGGGAGGATATATTGTCATTGAAATGACCGAGGCCCTCACCGCCATAGACGTTAA
>QMLQ01000157.1 GCA_003646815.1 Deltaproteobacteria bacterium
GGTCTTGAGGAATGCCAGGTCCACATCTTCGTAAAGAGGTCGCTGCTTGAGGTCCAGACGCGGGGAGTCGATATGGGAAACGATGATACGAACTCCTTTCTCAATCGGCTCTTTCCCGGGTTTTACGAGGGCGATTGCCTTCCCATGAAACACGCGAATGAGTCCCCCCGAGGACGACTTGCCCGGTTGCAGCAGGAAACCGGATTTTTCGGCCATGGCCTGAATATGCAAAACCGCCTCCCTCTCAGTTTTTGCGCTATCCAGGAATTTCTTATAGCCGTCCGCAAAGGAAAAGACGCGCTTCTTTTCTGCTGCGCTGATTTCATCCCACACCAGGCGGGGGGCGTAGCTCAGTTTTTTCGAGAGGTCCTTGATCTGTTTCTTGCTCAGTTTCTTTTCTGCCATTGTTATTCAATTCCTTTCTCAGATTATCCGCAGATCCACGCAGTCTGACGCGGACTACGTTTTGAGGGTACCGATGAGGTCTCCTATACGTTGGACATCATGATCAACGCAGTGCTGTTTGAGGCCCTCTATAATGTCGAGGGACGCCTTGGGGTTCACAAAATTGGCCGTCCCCACCTGCACCGCTCTCGCACCCGCAATGAGAAACTCAAGGGCGTCCCCGGCATCCATGATCCCCCCCATTCCCATCACGGGAATTTTCACCGCCCGCGCCACATGGTAAACCATGTACAGGGCCACCGGCCTGATGGCGGGCCCGGAAAGCCCCCCTGAAATATTACCAAGCCGCGGCCTCCTGGTTTTTATGTCAATCGCCATTCCAGTCAGCGTGTTGATAAGGGAGAGACCATGAGCGCCCGCGTGCTCCACCGCACGCGCCACGGCGCAGATGTCGGTCACGTTGGGAGTCAGTTTGACGATCACAGGCTTATCGGTGTTCTTGAGTACGGCTTCGGTGACTTCGGCAGAAGCAACCGGGTCTGTGCCAAAGCTCATCCCACCCTTTTTCACATTAGGGCACGAGACGTTTATCTCCAGGGCCGCCACCCCTTCGGCGCCCTTCAACGCTGCTGCCACCGCGCCATATTCTTCTGTACTGTGGCCGTAGATATTTACCATGACGGCTGTATCGAGGGTCTTGAGCCAGGGGAGTTTTTCCTTCAGAAACGCCTCCACCCCGATGTTTTCAAGCCCGATGGCGTTGAGCATCCCTGCCGGAGTTTCAACGATTCTCGGGGCGCTGTTCCCGGGCCGGGGCTTGAGTGAAAGCCCCTTGACGACGATTCCTCCCAGGAGGTTCGGGTCCACGATCTCCGCGTATTCCCGGCCGTACCCGAACGTACCTGACGCCGTCACCACGGGGTTCTTGAGTTTCAAGGGGCCAAAACTCACCTGCAAATCAGGTTCCCGGTAGTTCATAGTTTCTCCCAATCGATGGATAAACCAGAAAAAACAGGACCGTCCTGGCAAACATGATACGTGTTTTTCCCCGCCCCTGCAGCCGCGGGAACAGCGCATCCCTGGCAGGCTCCCAGGCCGCAGGCCATGACCGTTTCAAGCGAGACCTGGCAGTCCACCTGTTTTTCGCGGCACAGGGATGCGACCCTCTTGAGCATGGCCGCTGGGCCGCACGAATACACGATCTTCTTCCCTTCCCTTTCAAGAGCCCCTTCAAGAAGGCCGGTAACCGGGCCGTGAAATCCTGCAGAGCCGTCATCTGTTGCCAGCGCAATCTCGATTCCATGTATGCCCATGTGTTCAGAAGCGATGATTTGAGAGGCTGTTCCATAGCCTGCCATGAAGGAAACACTTTTATCTTCCCACGAACGTGCCAGGAAAGCCAGGGGGGCAATCCCCATACCACCAGCCACGAGCAGGCAATCCTCCCCTGTTCCCGGCGGTTCAAAACCCCTGCCAAGGGGGCCGAGCACCGAAAGCTGAGTCCCCGCCTCTGTCTCTGCCATAACCCGGGTTCCCTTTCCAACCACCCGGTAGAGCAAAAGGATAGTGCCTTTCCCGGTGCTGCAGATGGAAAACGGCCGCCTCAGCAGGGGATCAATACCTCCCCATACCCGGAGCATGACAAATTGACCGGGTTTCGCAGCGGAAGCAATGGAAGGGGATTCCAATTCCATGAGAAAGGTACTCGGAGCCACCTCATCGTTTCGAACAACCGCCGCCTTATGTTCGAATATGCCCACTTGGATTTTTCCCTCTCGTGATCAATGGGCTGTCAGCTTTCTGCTGTCAACTATTATCACTGTATCATTACACAAAAATGGGAACAGAAGCAACGCTTTTGCCGAATGAGCGGAACCGGCATTTGGAGGGGCATTGCATCAGGTGACAAATGCGGCGGTGCCATGGAACGGGAAAAGGCTTGAGGGACAAATGGGTGCTGTGCTACACATAACAGGGAATGGACGATGCTATGGGGAAAGAGGTGCTTCAGCTCAAGGTAAGCGGATATGTCAGTGAAGTGCTGTGCGGCGAAATCCCGTTCCAGTGCAAACAGGCCTTCACCCGCTATCTCCTGGGGAACAGGAACGCTGCAGAAATTCCATCATGGGTAATCAAGCGGTGCCCCCATTATGTGAGCCCGGAAGAGATCAAGCAGTTGTGGTACCACCAAGATAATGTCATGGGCGATATCTTTGCCGAGCAGGGCTTCTCCTGGCAGGATTACCGCCAAGTCAACCAATTCTTTCATCTCAGGGGATTCGGCTCCGGAAAAGAAGGCCTCGGTCTATTTGAAATGGCTCTTGAAAGGGGGAGGGAAATCATCCTCGAATTTGTTCCATTTGAACCCGCGATTGAATCCGCCCACCCTCTTCTTCCCATAGACACCTTGAGGCAGGAGTGGATGGACCCGCCTGCCCTACCCTCTCCTCGAGAAGGGTATGTTGCTGTTTCTGCAGGTTCGTGGGCAAAGGGGACCATGGTATTTCCCCTCCCCATCAGTACCGGTTTTCAGGAAAACAACCTTGAGATCATGGTCACAGATTTGAGCGGAGTCGGTATCGGTGAAGACCACTTTGTGGCGGGCTTTCGATACGAGGAAAAAGAACTCAGGGGAAACGTGACGCGGGAAACCGACAAGGAGATGCACCAGGTGGTCTGGTACTCCCCGCAACGAAGGAGATGGATGGACATGTTTGAAGGCGGAAGGCGGAAGGGGGAAAGATAAAGGCGAAAACGAAATGCTAAAAGCTCAATACAGAGGAGCGCTATGACACGGAAAGAATACCTGTTATCACAGAAAAAGAGGGGGATCCACCTCATGGGGGTTTTTCCGGCCCAGTACCCCAGAGAGATCCTCTGGGCCCTGAATGTGCTACCCGCGGAAATATGGGACCCGCCACTCCAGGCCACCACCGCCAGCGCCCATCTTCAATCGTACATCTGCTCCATAGTTCAGTCAGGTCTTGAGTTGATCCTCCAGGGAAAGACCGACTTCCTGGATGCGTTCCTCTTTCCTCACACCTGCGATTCCATCCAAAACATGGCTTCGGTGATCTTTGACTACATCGGTGCACAAAAACCGTGTTATTTTTTCTACCACCCCAAGGCCCCCTACGGCGCCGCGGCCAGGGAATTCTACCGGCAGCAGTTGGGAGATCTTGCGGATTCCCTGTCAAAACAGTTTGGACCGCTCGACCCCATTGTGCTCAAGGAAAAGGTGGAACAGGGCCAGCATATTGCCCACCTCATAGAGGAGTTGTATCAGATGCGGGCCCGGGGCGCTCTGGGTCTCAGCAACGTGAATTTCTATGACCTGATCCGGCGGGGAGAATACCTATTCCCTGATGACTGGGCCCCGGAACTGGAAAAGCAGGCGAAACAGCAGGAGGAAGCTGAAAACTTCCGGGTGCCTATTCTTCTGAGCGGAGTCCTCCCGAACCCGGTGGACCTTCTACAGCTTCTTGACGACTTGCGGGTCCTGGTGGCCCATGACGACCTCTTGAACGGGAGCCGTCGACTCATTGTCCCGGGAAATGATTTCAAAGACCCCTTTGAGCAGCTCACCGAGTCCTATTTTTCCATGCCGCCGTGCTCAACCAGGGGGTCATCCGTTGCTCGACGGAGGGATTATCTTTTTAAACTGATTGAAACAAGCGGGGCACGAGGAGTGATTTTTAACATCGTGAAATTCTGTGAACCCGAGTGGTTTGATATCCCGAACCTCCAGGAGAGCCTCAAGGAACGGGGAATCCCGAGCCTCGTCCTGGATACGGAATTGAACCAGGGCTTTTCCGGGCAAATGGCCACCAGGGTGGAGGCCTTCATTGAAACGCTCGACAGGAGTTAGTCCCGCCGTGCGGCGGGATTGGCTCGTCGCAGGCGGCTCTGCCCGGTCTAACCCGCTTTTTTCTATTCACCCTCTTGCAGGGGTCGATTAGAAGTGATTTGACAAACTCCGAGGTGATTTATGTCTCTATATCAAACGGCCAAGTATCATTTCATGAAAGACGTGGGGGCACCCGCTCTTCTCAAACTTCAGGAAAAGCGCAAAAAGAGGCACCCCGGAAAACCCAATCCTCATCTCGGGCCTCCGCTCAAGTGTTCAGGAAGACTCCGGGAGATCATGACCCGGCATTACTACCTCTCCCGCTTTGCCCAGGGAGCCAGGCCCGTGGCCTGGGTCACAAGCGGTGCTCCTGTGGAGCTCCTCAGGGTTTTTGATTTTTACACGGTCTATCCTGAAAACCATGGTGCCCTGTGCGGTGCCAGGAAGATGGGCCCGGCGCTCTGTTCTGAGGCGGAAAACAGGGGCTATCACCCTGACCTCTGTTCCTATGCACGCATCGACCTGGGAACCGCGTTTTCCGGAAAAACCCCTACGGGAAAACTCCCCAGGCCGGACCTCCTTTTTTGCTCCAACAATATCTGTCAGACGGTCCTTTACTGGTTCAAGGCCCTTGCGCACTACTGGGACATTCCCCTGATCCTCTTTGATACTCCTTATAATTTCAAAGACATCAGGGAGCATGATATTCAGTATATGGCAAGGCAGCTCGAGGAAATAATCCCGGAACTGGAACGTATTTCCGGTCGAAAATTTTCAGAGAACCGCTTTCAGGAAATCGCGATCATCGCTCGGGACTCGGCCACTCTCTGGGGGCAGGTCCTTGCCACCATGAAAAACCGGCCTGCTCCCATGAGTATCTTTGACGCCTTTGTGCACCTGGCCCCTATTGTCTCTCTCAGGGGCCTTCCCGTTGCCCTGGAGTACTACAAGATCCTCCTTGATGAATTGCACGACCGGGTTCACAAAGGCATCGGTGCCATTACCAATGAAAAAAAGCGCCTCATGTGGGACAATATCGCCATCTGGTTCAAAATACGGGACTGGTCCCTGCTTTTCGCGGAACGGGGTTTTAATTTTGTGGCGGCCACCTATACCAATGCCTGGGCGGAAACCATCCAGTACCTGGACCCACAATCACCTTTCGAGTCCATGGCCAAGACCTACGGCCTGGTTATCCTCAACAACAACCTGAATCACCGGCTCGAACTGATGGCACAGATGATCAAGGAGTACCAGGTGGACGGGCTGGTGGTGCATTCGGACCGGAGCTGTAAACCCTATTCAGTTGGGCAGTATGACCTGAAACGGCTGCTCAGTGAGCGGCTGGGGATCAATGCGGTTGTAATCGAGGCGGATATGACGGATTCCCGCGCCTACTCCGAAGAGCAGGCCAGGACTCGCCTGGAGGCATTCTTCGAAGCACTGGAAAACGAGGCGTAAGGCGTAAGGCACAAGGCTGAAGGCAAAAAAGAAATGCCTTCAATCGTATCTCGGCATTTTTCACGGCTTTCGGAGCATGGCTGCGACGGCAAATCTTCCTGTCTTTCCCTCTTTTCGGTAGGAATAGAAGAGATCCGCCCGGCATCGGGTACAAACCCCGGCAATTTCCACATGGTCTCCCACAACCCCTGCTTCCATCAACTGCCAACAGCTCACTGCCCAGAGATCAAAGTAATTCTCCCGCACCTGGAACCTGCGGAAGTTCTCCGGGAAATAGTGCTCGTGCCCCCGAAATTCTCCGCAGCACGGTCCCAGGGAGGGGCCGATGGCGGCAAGGATAGCGGCCGGCCTGCATGAAAATTCCTTTTCCATGCGGTTGACCGTCTTGCCAAGGATGTTCTGCACGTTTCCCCGCCACCCGGAATGGACCACTGCGATAACATTTTTCTCCGGATCATAGAGGATAACGCCCTGGCAGTCAGCCAGTTTTACCAGAAGCCCTCGACCCGGCACATTCGTTATGAGGGCATCGGCGGAAGGGGAACCATCTGCGGAAACGAGGTAATCTCTCTTGAGGACCACGGCATCATCACCGTGAATCTGCTTTGCCTGTGCCAGTTCTTCCGCCCCAAGGGAGCCCTGAATCCTCGCCAGGTTCTCTTGTACCAGGGCGGGAAAATCATCCACTGAGGAGGCCACATTGAGGCTCGCAAAAGGGCCACCGCTCACACCCCCATGCCGGGTAAACACCGCGTGAACAAGGTTTTTGCTTGCAGACAGTTTTGGAAAGCGAAAGTGCAGGAGCTCATCATCCTGACGAACGAGACCGGAAAGAGTGTAGCGTGGTATACTTGGAAAAAATGGGGAAGAGGGGGGATCTGATGAACGCATTTCGTTAAAAGTCCTTGGCCGTGCATCCCTCTTCAAACCAGGAACGGCACATCCGCCCCACCGGGAGATCAGAGATAGATTTCATCACGACACAAACTTTCTTATTTACCGCTGCTTCCTCCCGGACCTGACGGGGTTCATAAGTGTCTGTCACGTGAGGTCCATCTCCTTCCCTCGAATGGTTTGAGACATCCCGAATCAGGGTTCTCCGAAGGACGTTCGACCCCGCATGAGCGGATTTCGGGTCATGGGGCACCGCTAGCTCCCCGCCTAGCACGACCAAGGATCAACGAAAAATTGATTCCAATTCGCATTCAAGCGCCACCGGCGTTGGCCGCATCGCAGACTCCTCGGCGTACTGAAAATGTATGCCTCCGTCGCCTCCTCCTTGCCGCCCTGGTTTCATCTTGAATGCAAAATAGAATTAGAAGACGTCCACCCTTTCTTTCAGTTCTTTTCCCACCTTGAAAAAGGGGAGCTTCTTGGGACCGACTTCGATCACTTCCCCCGTCTTGGGGTTTCGGCCCTTGTAGCCTTCGTATTCCTTGATCTTGAAGCTGCCAAGTCCTCTGATTTCAACCCGTTCTCCTGCCGCGAGAGCACGTTCCATTTCACCAAAAACTGTGTTCACCACTTCTTCGGCCCTCTTTAGGGGCAGGCCTTCAGCCTTTGCCAGAGCTTCTACCAATTGCGATTTGTTCATATTCCCCCTCATTTCTGCGGTTAATGCCTGACGAAAAGAGTGTTTCAAAGGCAGGTATGCAAAAATAATCCATCATAAAAATGAAGTCAAGTGAAATGAACACATTCAGGAGAGTTTACTTTTTTCAGCCTTTGGGATATAAACCCGACACACTACCGCACTCAAGAATGCGTAAATGCCCAATAAATCCTGTGAACCCATCACCGCACAGGAGAAGGTGGCGGTATCGAATAACAAAACAGGTGTACGAGCGACTTCCTTGTTGCGAATGCACAAGACATTAACAAAGGGTAATCGCAACCAGAGGTTGCTCCTGCAAACGAGGAATGAATCTGTTTACGCAGAGCGGGAGGCACCATGAATCCCCCGGTCCCGGTATAACCTATCCGGGCTCTCCACCAAATATGGAGGGTTTCATCAAGGCCAAAACTTATTCGATGTTTTTTGTGGAGGGAAACCAGCATGAAGAGACTGATCCGCCCAGGGA
>QMLQ01000158.1 GCA_003646815.1 Deltaproteobacteria bacterium
CCAAGGATCTGGCGCGTTGCAAGAAATAACCTGATCAGCCTGCCTCCTCTTTTTCGAGACAAGAATACTGCGGAACAAAAGGACAGCGGGCTTTGTTGTCTTCCCGGAACGAGGGAGAACCTTATGAGTCCTGTTACTGCCATGTATGTGGGTCAGGCCATGAACGGATTGACATATGGCATGTTGTTATTCCTTATTTCCTCCGGTCTTACCCTGATTTTCGGCATGATGGGTGTGCTTAATATCGCTCATGCCTCTTTTTTCATGCTGTCCGCATATTTTTGTTATCAGGTCATTTCAATGACCGGTAATTTCTGGTTGTCACTGCTGGTTGCTCCGCTCCTGGTAGGGGGTATTGGTGTCTTGGCTGAACGCTTTCTTCTGAGGAAAGTGCGGGCGTATGGACTGGGGTCATTGGGGGATCTTCTGTTAACGCTGGGTATTGGCTTGCTTATATCCTCACTGGTTAAGGCCCTATGGGGTACCGAGAACCTTCAGGTAAATATCCCCCAATCCCTGCAGGGATTGGTAAGCATCGCCGGCCTGGAATATCCCCTCTACCGTCTGTTCATTATTGGGCTTTCCTTGCTGGTTATATTCATCTTTGCCCTGCTGCTTTACAAGACCAGGCTGGGCATGATCGTCCGTGCAGCGGTTTTTGATGCTGATATCGTCAGTGCCCTGGGGATTAATATGCCGGCCGTCTCGATGCTGGTCTTCGGCCTGGGGATATGGATGGCAGGGGTGGCCGGTGTAGCTGTCGCACCTCTCTTAACGGTATTTCCCGGCCTGGCCGACCAAATCGGTTTGGTTGCCTTTGTGGTGGTGGTTGTTGGGGGTCTGGGAAGCCTGACAGGCGCCATAGTAGCCTCTCTTTTTTTTGGTGAGATGAATTCCTTTGGGATCCAGTTTATTCCTCGCCTGGCGCCGGTACTGATGTTTGCTGTTATGGCTCTCGTGCTTTCCTTCAAACCAACGGGCCTTTTTGGAGAAAGAGAATGATAAAGAGGATCTTCGGTTGGTTTGTGTTTTTGCTGGCGCTGCTCTTTCTCCCCAGATTCCTTGGGATTGTCAATACCAATCTCTTTGTGGGATTTGCCCTGAGTGCGCTTTACGCCGTCAGCTTTAACCTCCTTTTGAGTTTTACCGGACTTCTCAGTTTTGGACATGCCCTGTTTTATGGATCCGGCGCCTACGCCACAGCCTTAGCACTGACGCATGTGGAAGGGCTGTCCATGATTCCGGCCCTTCTGATCGGAAGTTCTGTTTCCGCTCTGATCGCCCTCATCATAAGCCCATTGCTGGCAAGGGTCAGGGGGAATGCCTTTGCCATGTTGACACTTGCTCTTGGCATGCTCATGTTCGTCGTTTGCCTGAAATTCAGCGAGGTTACCGGAGGTGAAAACGGTCTTGCCGGATATCCTATCCCCCATTTGAGCATCCCTGGAATTATCTCCATTGATATGACCCATCCGTTTCATTTCTATTATTTTGCGGTGGTTGTCGTGGCGGCAAGCATTTTTGCGTTTTGGTTCTTCACAAAAACGCCACTTGGCAGCGTTATGATGGGCATCCGGGACAACGAGATGAGGGTGAGGTACCTGGGATTTCAAGTGGAAGTGACCAAGGCCGTCATATTCATTGCTTCCGGCTTTTTCGCCGGGATTGCCGGTGCGATATATGCCCTGTTTCAAGGTGTTGTTTCAACGGAGGGGGTTCTTGCCACCGGCGTATCTTTTTTCCCCATTATGGCAACGCTGATCGGCGGTATAGGCACCTTTATCGGGCCGATCATCGGCGTGGGTTTCCTGATGGCGCTGCAGCAGGTAACCATGCGTTTTACGCAACAAACAGAACTGGTGGGTGGCCTGGTTTTTGTCCTGGCGATTTTGTATGTGCCGGGTGGAATTTTCTGGTTGTGGCATGTGGTCAAGATAAAATGGAAAAAGCGCCCTGCGGTGCAGGTTATCGCCGAAGCATCAGGAGGCCAAAGATCAAATAACGTAGAGGAGCCCGGGTTTAGGAGGGTGGAACGGTAGCCCGAATATTTTTTCAACACACTGAAACAGAGAAGGAGGTAAGAGAATGGGAAAAACCTTTAAGATTCTAGGGATACTGGGGCTTGTCGTTGCTTGTGGTGCATGCTTGCTGGCGGGTGCAATGGCCCGGGAACTTCCGGAAGCGAAACCCGGTCTGTATGTTCATAAAGACCTCCGCTTTACCTTCAGTTATCCTGCACAATGGGAAGAACAAGCGCCCCGTGGGGTGGAAGTATTGCGGGTGGCCAAGCCGAATCAGTTCCATCTTCCCGTATTGACCGTGGCTATTAATGATTTGACCAAGGGCGCCCTTTTGAATGATGCCTCGAAAAGGTATATTCAGTCCGTGAAAAAATCCGTGCCGGGTTCAAGCCAATTCAAAATCCTCACCGACAAGCCGATCACCCTGAAAGACGGAATACCGGCAAGAGGGGTAACTTTCAAGTGGAACTATAACCCTATGGTTCAACTTCAAAGCGCTGGTTTGATCGTCTATAGGGGGAAGAAGGTTGTCTCCTTAACCGGGACAACCTTGCTGGAAGGACAAACAACCCCGGAGAAGCTTCTCGAAATGCTGCAGACATTGGGATTCTATGAGTAACCATTCTTGTCCAAACCAGTTTTAAAATGTTCAATTTTGCTTGAGGTCAAGAAAGGAGCAAGCCGATGGGGCTATTAGATGAAAAGGTTGCAGTAGTTACCGGCGCCGGAAGAGGCGTCGGAAGGGCGGAGGCATTGGCTATGGCCAAGGAAGGTGCCAAAGTCGTAGTCAATGATTTGGGGGGTGTCATGGAGGGTAGCGAAGACAGGTCCACGGTTGCCGATCAAGTCGTGGATGAAATCAAGGCCATGGGCGGCCAGGCGGCCGCGAACTATTCGGACGTCTCCACCTTGGAAGGTGTTGACAGCATGATTTGGACAGCGCTGAACAAGTTTGGAGGCTTGGACATCATGGTGAATAACGCCGGTATTTTGCGCGACAAGACCCTCCTGAACATGAGTGAAATGGACTGGGAGATGGTGCAGAAGGTCCACGCAAAGGGGACCTTTCTCGGTACCCGGGCCGCAGCACGTGTGATGAAGACCCAGGGGCGGGGGGGCGTTATTGTGAACACCACGTCCATGTCCGGTATGATGGGAAATTTTGGCCAGTCCAATTATAGCTTTGCCAAGGCGGGAGTATACGGGTTCACTAAGACAGCAGCCATGGAACTGGGGCGTTATTCCATACGGGTCCATGCAGTTTGCCCGAATGCCTATACCCGAATGACTGCTGATTTACCGGCCCTAAAAGGGTTTACCGAGGAGATGTTGAATCCGGCGGTGATCGCTCCTTTAGTGATCTTTCTTGCCTCTGATCTTTCCAAAGATCTCACAGGAAGGGTGATATTGGCGCATGGCGGTACCATTGGGGTTAAGGTCTCAGAATTTAAAATGACTATGGCAAAAGGGTTCAACAAGAAAGACGGCCTGCCGACCGCCAAGGAGATCGCAGAGAATATTGACCAGGTGCTGATTCCCGACCCTGATCTGGACATCCCGGCCGCCTTCAGATTTGCCTAATGGCTCGCAATAGGTGGATAGGTGTATAGAGGGGGATTTAAAACAAATATTTCTTAAGAAAAGGAACTGTTTTGATTCATTGGAGGTCCCCAATGAAATATGAGAATCTGTTAGAAGAGAAAAGAGGGCACATTTGTATTGTCACCATTAATCATCCGCCGGTCAATGCCTGGAATCTTGCTACCATGGAAGAATTTGAAAGTCTGGTTGCTGAGTTGGAAATTGAGGAAATGGATCTTATTGAGATTCAAGAGGCCTTTGCAGCCCAGGTGCTCGCGGATTTGAAGGAGATGGGTATTGGGCAAAGAGATTATGATAAGGTTAACGTAAATGGCTCAGGCATATCGTTGGGGCATCCCATTGCCTGCACAGGGACAAGGGTATTGGTAACCCTTATCCACGAGATGAAGAAAAGAAATGTGCGCTATGGCCTTGAATGCATCTGCGGCGGAGGCGGGCTTGGGGTTGCCGCCATTTTCGAAAGACGGTAAAATGCTTTCCATGCTTGAACCGCTTTTCAGAAAGCGGAAGGAGGATATGTCCATGAGTATGATGACGGGAAAAGAATACGAAAAGAGTCTCAGGAAATTGCACTTGAAGGTGTACATATTCGGAGAGCGCGTGGAGAACGTGGTGGATAATCCGATCATACGGCCTTCCATGAACGCTGTGGCCTGGACCTATGAGCTTGCACACCGTCCGGAATATGAAGATATCATGACCGCCACTTCCCATATCACCGGTAAGAAGGTTAATCGGTTTACCCACATTCACCAGAACATCCAGGACCTGGTGAAAAAGAGCAAGATGGGCCGACTCTTGGGCCGTGAAACCGGGTGTTGTTTCCAACGGTGTGTGGGGATGGACACCCTCAATGCCCTTTCCATTGTCACGTTCAACATGGATGCGAAACATCATACAGAATATTATAAGCGTTTCTTAAAATATCTTGAATATGTGCAGGAAAATGACCTGACCTGCGACGGCGCCATGACGGACCCGAAAGGGAATCGGAGCCTGCCGCCACACAAACAGCCGGACCCCGACCAGTTCGTTCACGTGGTGGAGGAGCGTAAAGACGGCATTGTGGTGAGGGGTGCCAAAGCGCACCAGACAGGCGCGGTAAACTCCCATGAACTCATTGTGATGCCTACCATTGCGATGCGTGAAGAAGACAAGGAATACGCCATATCGTTTGCGCTGCCCAGTGACGCGGAAGGGATTATCTATATCATGGGTCGCCAATCCTGTGACACCAGGAAACTGGAAGAAGGGACCCTGGACCGGGGCAACCAGAAATTTGGAGGGCATGAGGCCCTGGTGATTCTCGACGATGTCTTCGTCCCCTGGGAACGCGTGTTCATGTACAGGGAATACGAGTTTGTCTCTCAACTGGTGGAAATCTTTGCTGCCTATCACCGGCAAAGCTACGCATGCAAGGTGGGTGTCGGAGATGTGTTAATCGGGGCCGCTCAGACCGCCGCTGAGTACAACGGGGTTGAGCGGGCCTCGCATATCAAGGATAAGATCGTTGAGATGAATCACCTGAATGAGACCCTTTACTGCGGATGTATCGCCTGTGCTTCAGAAGGGCACAGGGAACCCAGCGGCACCTATGCGGTCAACACCCTGCTGGCCAATGTCCACAAACACAATGTGACGCGTTTCCCTTCTGAGCTGGCCAGGCTGGCGCAGGATATTGCGGGAGGGCTCATGGTGACGATGCCCTCTGAAAAGGACTTCAGGTCGCCGGAGGTGGGCAAGTGGATGGAGAAATACTTTAAGGCCAACGAGGATGTGCCAACCGAGAACCGGTTGAGGATCCTCAGGCTGATTGAGAACATGACCCTTGGAACGGCTGCTGTCGGTTACCTTACCGAATCCATCCATGGGGCCGGCTCACCGCAGGCGCAAAGGATCATGATCTCCCGGCGAATCAACATGGAGGAAAAGAAAAAAGCCGCCAAGCGTCTCTGTGGAATTGATGATGAACCGAAATAGGAAGCTTCGCATAGGGGTGAAGTACTGTGGCGGGTGCAATCCCTCGTACGACCGGGTTGCGCTTGTGAGGCAGATGGAGAACGCCCTTGCCGGTGAAGCAGCATTCGTCTCCTTTGAAGAGAAAGACCTCGATGTGATGCTGGTTGTTTGCGGGTGCGAAACCGCATGCGTTGATATAAGCCTGTTCAAACAGGTCCCCATCCAGGTTGTGTCAAGCGTTTCTGATGGTGATGTGTTTGTTGCAGAATTCCTGAGAGAGGCATCCACCGGAATTACCGAGAAGCAGACACCGTGACGCTTTCCATGTTGCACAGGCGGTTGGCATTTCACAGATAGGGGGTTTTCCCACTACAGGCCCGGCAGCAATCACCATCCGTTGCAGGATAGCTCTCGTGGCAGATGGGACATACCCGGAAGGTCTTGTGCCGGCGGGGTGCGAAGATATCCGGCTTTAGTCTTACGGGCATGAAACCGCATACCTGTGATCCACCAGCGTGTATTTCGTCCAGCAACACATCCAGATCCTGTTCTTTCTTGGTTTTCAGCTTGAAAAACCAGGTCCTTATTTCCGGGAACGATTCAAGTTTTGCAGGATCTACAAATACCCGGATCCCGTTACCGTTGCTTTTGTCATACAAGCTGAGGGCAAATTTTCCTAAGTCAAGGACTTTCAGCCAGCCATTCCCAATGGTGCATGGCGTCAGGAGTTGGATGGCATCGGGAAGACACGTACGGGTTTCTGAGAGGGCGTCGAACAGGATGTCCCCCTTTGGCAGGTTCCGGTACGCAAGCTCCACCATGTAGCCTCCCAATATCACTCCCGGCGCCGTGGCGCCGTGGAAATCTTTGACCCGCTCAACAAACTTTCCGACCGGAACGGAACATATTGTCTTGTCTCTGAGCCTGGTGGGTTTCGCCCGCATCTACATGGCCTCGACCCGGCAGGGAACGTACCGGTGGTATGGCGTTCCCGCCAAGGGGTCTCTATGGGTATTCTTGGTAAGCCTGTTGACATTGACGCCGTACTGACGACCTTGATACTCCAGGCCGAACCCGTGAGGAATAATGACAAGGCCCGGCCGGGTAGCGTTGGTCACCTGGAGTTCGATGGCGGCTTCTCCGGCCTCGGTGATGATTTTGACCATCTGGCCATCTTGAAAAGCGAGCTTTTCTGCATCGGCGGGATTCATGCCCAAAGTGCACGCCCTGCGACCCTTGTTCCAGGCTGGGTCGCGCATGAGGGTGTTGGCATTCGTATCTATGTGCCGGCCGGCAATAAGGATGAAGGGCCACTGGCCGTTTGTATCAGTAGCCTGGGCCTCTGCACGGGGCTCAATGGTGCGAATCCATTCGACCATTTCTGGAAACCAGATATTCAGGCGGCCATCGTCGGTCTGGAGAAGGTCGAGATTGCTCTCAGGGTCCGAGCGGCCGACCCAAAGCCCCTCCGGGCGATCAAGGATCGCCTGAAAGATTTCTTCTCCCATGGTTGGCCCGGGATGGAACCCGGCCCTGACGGCATTCTCTTTCCCGGTGGGTCGCATTGTCTGCAGCAGACCCCAGAGGGCGGCGAGGTTGGCGGAGCCCAGCTGTTTTCCAAGGGTTTTAGCAAGCACAAAAGGCATGACCTTCATGGTTTCGGGCCGGGACTGTACATACTTCATCAGGGCCATCCCGAAAGTGAGTCGGTCTTTTTGTGCGGCCTGGTCGAGCCAATCGGGTATTTCGGGGATCAATCCCAGTCGATCGGCCAGGCGGACAATGATCTGACTGACTTCCAGCCGTTCGCCCTCGGGATCGAGAACGGGTCGGCGCATCTGGAAGAAAACCTCCGGGTAAGTCCATGCGAAGAACGTCCCGTCCCAGGATTCATACCCCGATCTTGCCGGCAGCACGTAATGGGACAGCTTCGCCGTTTCGGTCATGGCGAGTTCGCAGGTCACCAGCAGATCCAGGCGGGAAAAGGCCTTTTCGTAAGCAGTGGTGTCGGCGTAGGAGCGCAGGGGGTTTGATCCGCAGCAGAGCACGGCCCGCAAGCGGTCCAGATGGTCGGAAAGGATCTCTTCGGGCATGACGTTTGGCGGAAAAACGCCCATGATCGCTGGATAGTC
>QMLQ01000159.1 GCA_003646815.1 Deltaproteobacteria bacterium
GGAATTGCGCTTCACACCGGCAGGGGCAATGTGACCGCCGGCCCTGGTGAGGCCCAGGAGTTTTTCACCGGAGCGTCGTTCTCTCCCGGGGGCAGAACCATCTTCGCCCTTCCCAGTCGAAACCTGAAAGGGGAATCAAACATCATACTTTCTGTTGAAGATCTTCCCAACCAGCTCTCTGTCAGGGAATCTCTTGATCTGGTGGTGACGGAATACGGTGTCGCCTCCCTTACCGGAAAAACCATCCGTGAACGCGCGCTCGCGTTGATAGACATCGCGCACCCGGATGATCGGGAAATGCTTGTTGCCTCGGCCAAGAAAAACCACCTTCTCTTTCCCGACCAGGCCTATCTTCCTGAATCAGGTCATTTTTATCCGCAAGAGCTGGTCTTTACCCAGACATTCAAGGATGGTTTGACCGTTCGGTTCAGACCCATTAGACCGTCGGATGTGGATGAAATGCGGCGCCTTTTCTACCGTTTCTCCGATGAGGCGGTCTACTATCGCTATTTTTCTCCCATCAAGACCATGCCGCATGCCAGAATGCAGGAATATGTAAATGTGGACTACCGCAACACCATGTCCATTGTCGGTCTTGTGGGCGAGCCGGGTGAAGGACGGATTATCGCGGAAGCCAGGTATGTCCGCACCCCCGGCACCCCCTTCGCCGACCTTGCTTTTGTGGTTGATGAGGCATACCAGGGAAAGGGAATCGCCACATTTCTTTTCATGACCCTGATCAAGATCGCGAAAGACCGTGGAATAGAAGGATTGAAGGCGGATGTACTTTCAACGAATAAATCTATGATAAAAGTCCTGGAAAAAGCCCCTTATCCCGTGCAGGCCGTCCTGGACAGCGGCGTCTATGAACTGAAAATACCCCTTTCAGAAAAACTAGCATCAGAGTAAGAGTTTCTTATGTGCCTTCTCCTCCTTGCCCTTGATCAACACCCTGCCTACAAACTGGTCCTGGCCGCCAACCGGGATGAGTACTATGATCGGCCAACCGCCCCGGCACATTTCTGGGAAGAGAGGCCCGACCTCCTTGCCGGCCGTGACCTGAAGGCCGGCGGGACCTGGCTCGGAATCACAAGAACGGGCAAATTGGCCGCCATTACCAACTACCGTGACCCGGCTCACATCAGGGAACATGCGCCATCCCGCGGCAACCTGGTACGTCATTTTCTCGAAATGGAAACCTCAGCCAAACAATACCTCGAGGACCTTAATCGGGAGGCGCATCGGTACAACGGCTTCAATCTCGTTGTTGGATCTATTGACAATCTCTTCTGGTACTCGAACAGGGGAGAGGGCATCCAGCGGCTCTCCAGGAATGTCTACGGCCTCAGCAATCATCTCCTGGATACGCGGTGGCCAAAGGTTGAGAAGGCGAAAAAGGCTCTCAAAGATGTGCTGGGCTCCAAAGAAATACTTCATCCGGAGACCCTGTTTGCAATTCTGGGTGACCGGACCCGGCCGCCAGACGATCTTTTGCCGGATACGGGGGTGGGCATGGAGTGGGAGAGGGTTCTGGCCCCCATATTTATTTCAAGCCCTCTCTATGGCACCAGGTCTTCAACCGTTATCCTTGTAGATCACCAGGCCCGTGTAATCTTCACCGAACGAACCTACAATTCCCAGCCCGATCAATTTCAGGACGTGACCTATCGGTTTAATCTCACCCTATAATTTTATGGCCTATCCTCTGATTCGCCCTATTACAACCCTGCCACGAAAGGCATGGCCAACACCACCAGCGTGACCCCGAGGGCACCATAGTCAACACGCCTCATACGAAGTTCTTCCATAAAGGTGCGCGGGCCTCGTGAATAGGCCCTTGCTTCCATGGCAACCGCAAGGGATTCAGCCCTTCTCATAAAGGAAAACAGGAGCGGAACCAGGATGGCAGATGCAGCTTTCACCCTTTTCAAGGGGCTGCCTCCTCTGAAATCGGCCCCGCGGGCCTCCTGGGCCTCTCTTATTTTTCCCATTTCTTCCAGAAAAACCGGAAAAAACCTGAGTGCGATAGAAACCATGGTGGCAATGTCATGGTGCGGAAGCCCGATTCTCCCAAAGGGCCTGAGGAACCGGTCTAAGGCCGTGACAACGGCTGCGGGGGATGTTGTGGCGGTTAAGATCGCGGCGCTCCAGATGAGGAGACAGAATTGCCACACAACCATTGTGCCTTTGAAGAGGCCCTGGTATGTTACAGAGAAAGCTCCCCAGGAGAGCGGCTGAATGGTTTCACCGGGGGTAAAAAACAGGTGCAGAAAAAAGAAAAGCAGCAGGAAAAACCGAATCGGCCTGAGTGCATTGATCGCATCACGAAGGCGAAACCCGCCCACTGCAAACACGGCCAGAAGGAACATGGTCAGCTCTGTCAAGCCAAAAACCCTTCCCTGGAGGATTGAGACACTCAGCAGGATAGTTGCGATGATCTTGACCCGGGGGTCAAGCTGGTGAACGACTGAATCGCCGGGAATATATTGCCCGATAATGTTCAAATACTGCCTCCGGAAATCCCCTTTTCAATCACCGAATAAAGCTGTTCACAGGCATCCTGAAGGGTGAGTGCCTCCACACGCACATCAGCCCCCATGAGCTTCAATCGCCACAGTAACTCAGTGACCGGCGGGGTATCAAGACCAAGGCCCTTGAGCCACTCGATTCTTGATAAAATTTCTGCGGGTTTCCCCCGGCCGGCAATCGCCCCCTTTTCCATAACCAGGACCTCATCTGCATGGGTGATCTCATCCATATGATGGGTCACGTGAATCACCGTAATCCCTTCCCGGTGCAATTTTCTCATTGCTGCCAGGACCCTCTTCCTGGCCGATGGATCCAGGTACGCTGTGGGCTCATCAAACGCGATATAGCGCGGATTCATTGCAAGCACTCCCGCAATAGCCACCAGCTGTTTCTCACCGCTGGAAAGAGTGTGCGGCTGTCTTCCGGCGTGTTTCTCCATTGCCACCATTTCCAAGGCCCTTTCCACATTTCTCCGTATCTCCCCAGGAGACAGCAAGAGATTCCCGGGCCCGAAAGAAACGTCCTCTTCCACAGTTGTTCCTACAATCTGGTTGTCAGGATTCTGGAACACCAGGCCCACAAGCTGTCGGACCTTTTTCAGGTTGGCGGCATCGCGGGTATTCAAACCGTCTACGGACACTTTTCCCTTATCGGGAATCAACAAGCCGTCGAAATGCCTGAGCAGGCTTGTCTTTCCACACCCGTTGGGCCCGATAATACCCACATAGGTGCCTTCCAGAATGTTCAGGCTGATGTCCTTTAGGGCCCTGCCCTTCCCCCTTTCATAGGAAAAGGAAATGTCTTTCACTTCAATCACTGTTTTTCCCTGTGAACCCCAGGTGTCCAATCATTCGCTGGGCAAGAAGTGCCGCAACCACAATTTTGATCGCGTCCCCAATCAAGAATGGCAGCACTCCCACGGCTACCGCCTTTCCAGGGGCCAGTTTTGCCACGAGGCAAAGCTGGAGCACCCCGAGGACATAGATAGGAATGGTTCCCGCCACCATGCTCAATAAAACCATAGAAAAGGACGGCTTCTGCAGCATCTCATTCCACTTCCCAACGATGTACGATGCGGCCAGGAACCCGATAAGGTATCCTCCTGTTGGACCGAACAGGACACCAAGGCCCGCCTTGCCGCCAGCGAACACCGGAAGCCCGATGATCCCCAGCAGCAGGTACACAACCTGGCTCATCAGGGCCAGCCGCCCTCCGAGCAGTGCCCCTGCCAGGTACAAAAAGAGGGTCTGTAACGTGATAGGCACAGGAGGAACAGGTATCATGAGATAGGCGCCTGCCGCCGTGCCCGCCCCGAAAAGGGCCGCATAGATCAGCCCCAGCAATGAATTGTTTTTTTTCATATTTTTCCTCAGTGAATGTGGATATCACCGGAGTAGATCTTTTCCAGTTCGCCATTTTCAGATCTGATGATCAGTGCGCCATCCCGGTCGAGTTTCAGGACCCGCCCGCTGCAAGACCTGTCTATCATTTGGACAGTCACGTCTTTTCCCATGAGAATCGACAATTCTCCCCATCTCTTTCCAATTGATTCAAATCCCGATTTGAGAAAGGTAAAATACAACTGTTCAAACTGGTGCAGAAATTCCTGCAAGAGCGTTACCCGGTCAAAGGCCTTGCCGGTTTCCAGGTATATTGAGGTGCCGATTTCATTCAGTTCATCAGGAAATTCCGGCGTGTTCACATTCATTCCGACGCCCACCACAACAAAGTCGATCGCATCCATTTCAGTACTGGTTTCAGTAAGAATTCCGCAGATTTTTCTCCCGTTGACCAGAATATCATTGGGCCATTTTATAGCAGGTTGCAGGGGAGTCACCGCCAGCAAGGCCTCAGCCACAGAGACTCCGGTCACCAACGTGATCTTGGGAGCTTCATTGGGAGGAAGTTTGGGTCTCAGGATCAGGGACATGTATATCCCCTCCCGGGCCGGTGAATACCAGCTCCTCCCTATTCTGCCCCTTCCCCGGGATTGTTCCTCAGCCACGACCAGAGTCCCTTCGGGGGCCCCTTCAGCAGCCATTTCCTTGGCCTTCCTGTTGGTGGAATCAAGCTCCCCGAAATAGGCGATATCTCTCCTGCCAAAAATTTCAGTTCCGATGCCTTCCCGTATCTCAGCCGGCAAAAGCATTTCCGGCACCCCCAAGAAAAGATACCCTTTTTTTGATGAAGAACGAATGGCATAGCCTTCCTGCCGCAACCTGGAAATCTGCTTCCACACCGCTGAACGGGAGATCCCCATCTTCCCGCTCAAGTCTTCCCCGGAGACCCAACAGCCCTCCCCTCTCCGCAAATACCACAGCAACTCATCCTTTGTGCCCAATGGCTCCTCCTCCCAGGCTGATTTCTCACCATGGCAGGAGTTCTTAGCATTCTATTGCTTTATTGTCAACCATTCGAGTTTATTCGGTTGACATTTCCCTTTTCCCTTGACTATTCCCCAAAAGGACCCTATGCTCGCGCTTCAGAAAATATTCTTTATCAATATTATTAAGGGAGAACATATGGGAGGATTCTTAATTAAGCTATTCGGCGCCCGGCACCACCGAGAAATCCCCAAGCTGGGGCGAAATGATCTCTGCTGGTGTGGAAGCGGGAAAAAATACAAGAGGTGTCACATGGACTCGGACATGGCAAAACGGTCCCGTATCCTTGATTCCAGGTGCAGAACCCGATCCTGAAGCCGGTAACATATCCGTGCCGGCGGCATTCAACAAAAAGAGCAAGCCAGGATGAACTCTGGCTTGCTCTTTTTATTCTTGCTGGCCTAAGCATTGATGCAGTCGTAAAAAGTCAAAAAGCCCCCATTTTCATCATTCCCACGGAAGTGGGAATCCAGGTATTCCACTGTGTTCTGGATGCAGATCATTCACCCCGGATCCCGGAACAAGTCCGGGACAGGCTCTGATCCAGGACCGGAATGACGATTTTGGGACTCTTTACGCGTCAGCCAGCCTTACAGCGCCTGCATTCAAAGATGCCAAAGATTCTTGACACTACCAACGGGAAAAAGGAAGAATTCGTATCGTATTCGTTACTTTTAGGTGAGGCCAAAAACGATAGCATTGATAATATATCTTTCACTTTTTTGAGCCCCATTGCTTAGTGTGTAATATGGATGATGGCGGGGATATTTCAAGGGCACTCATAAACCGGATGAACCGGAATTTATGCCTTTTGAATGGGCAGATAGGCTTCGAATAGGATTGATATGGGGGCCTGGGATAAGAATACCCAGGCCCCTTTACTAGTTAGACTTTGGGTGGTTTGCGAATCTTTGAGGCCTGCTCAAAGCCGTGAGCAATGCCTAGCAATTTATATTCCTCCCAGGGTCTGGCTACAATTTGAAGCCCAATTGGAAGACCTGTCCGGCCGTATCCGGCAGGTACTGTAATCGCAGGATAACCTATCACACTGACCGGATCGCAATTTCTGATGAACGTGAGAAAAGTATTGACCTTTTTGCCAAGAAGTTGCGTTTCCCTGTCCTCGCCGATTTTGCTGGCAGGAAGCGGAGTAGTTGGAAGAAGCAGAGCCTCTGTTCCGAACATGGCTTCTTCGAACCCTGCAATCATCTTGTTGCGGTCTTTTCTGACAGATTTGGCATAGACATAGCCGGGAACCGGTTTGGTTTTGGACCCCACAATGGGTGGCTTTACATCCGGTCCGAACTGGTCGGCATATTTTTCAATGGTCGCCTGGGGATCAAAAGCTTTCAGGTAGTCTTCTAACAAATAGGGAGTTTCGGCAAGGACTATGTTGAATCCAGTAGGAGTGGCGATATCCATATGTTTTACCTCAACCTCTTTAAGTATCCCTCCCAGATTTTTTATGATCCTGAGTGTATCATCCATCACCTTTTGGGTATCCGGATGGATGTTCTCAAAAAAGAGCTTTCTTGGGATTCCGAAAGTTTTTCCCTTTACGCCATCCTTCAGATAAGAGAGGTAGTTGGGTACGGGATTACCTGAGCTTTCGGGATCTCTGGGATCAGGACCCGCCATCGCTTTCAGCATGATGGCCGAATCGACCACATTTCGGGTAATAGGACCAATCACGTCCCGCGTAAAGGAAAGGTACATCAAACCCCCTCTTCCCACTCGGCCCAAAGTTGGCTTGAGGCCTACCACGCCACAAAGCGACGCCGGAATCCTCACAGAGCCTCCTGTGTCGGAGCCAATAGCCCCTGCGCAAAATGCGGCTGCTGCGGCCGCAGCGGAACCTCCACTTGAACCACCAGGGATCCTTGAAAAGTCATATGGATTTCTGGTGGGGCCATAGTGGGTATTGTTCGTGGTGATGCCAAAGGCGAATTCGTGCATGTTGGTCTTGCCAAGAATAATGGCCCCAGCCCGTTCGAGTTTTTCTATAACGTATGCATTTTGTTTTGGTTTCCATTGAGCCAAAATACTGGAACCACCGGTTGTCCGGATATACTTGGTGTCAATATTGTCTTTCACTGCAATGGGGAGCCCATGCAATGGCCCTTTGAATTTTCCTAATCTGGCGGATTTGTCAAGCTCTTCGGCCTTTTTCAGAGCTAGCTCTGAAGCGAGCGTGATATAGGCATTCACACCATTGGGTCCACCATATTTCTGAACGCGATCAAGGTAGATTTCGACCAGTTTTTTGGAAGTGATCTCTCCTCTATGAATCATTTTCGATAGTTGATAGAGTGATAAATCGGCCAAGTTGGAATCAGAATAGGATTCACCCCAAGCAAGGTTGCCCATTGACGCCGCTACGGCCAGCCCTGCCCCTGTGGCAAGAGTTGACTTCATGAATGTTCTACGATCCATTTTTTTCCCTGTCTCGTTCATGGTCTGTCTCCTTTCTTGGTTGTTGGTTTTGTGGAAATGAGAACCTTCTTTGTCTTGAAGGTCTCACGAAAGCCATAACATTTTCGGGAGGCTGATTTCATATCTTTGCACAAAATCTTATTTGTTTTTGAAAAACCGTGCCCATTCTACAATACGTTACTGTGACAGGGACTGGACACATCCAGCGACGGAATTATTCTGGTGAACGACGCGACATCAGCTCTTTTTATCCCGATAGTACCACCAAAACATATTTGAGGAACAATGGGTATCCCCAATATTGGGGATGTGAATGGTATTCGAATGAATCA
>QMLQ01000160.1 GCA_003646815.1 Deltaproteobacteria bacterium
TCAAATTCGAGGAGGCCGATCTCGTAGGCATTACCGCATTTACCACCAATATCAACAGGGCTTACGAAATCGCCCAGATGTACCGACAACGCAACATAAAGGTGATTATCGGCGGCATCCATGCATCCATGCTGCCGGAAGAAATTTTGCAGCATGCAGACAGTGTGGTCGTGGGCGAAGCAGAAAGTATCTGGCACAGGGTCTTAGAGGATTTTGAAAATAATCACCTTGAAAAGAGATATTTTGGTCCCAGGGTTAACATGGCTGAACTGGGGGTCAAACCACGCCGGGAATTGCTCCATCCGGATTACTTCTGGCACTCGGTACAAACTTCCCGCGGCTGCCCGTTTAACTGTTATTTTTGCTCAGTTTCAAAATATTTGGGGAAAGAATTTCGTCAACGAAAAGTTTCAGATGTGCTCGAGGAACTGGCAACTATCAAGGGCAAATATATTGCATTCGTCGATGACAACCTTGTTGGTTACAGTCAGCAAAGCAGACAACGTGCTTTGGAGTTGTTCGAAGGGATGATTGAACGCAAATTAGGCAAGAGATGGTGGATGCAAACATCCATCAATGCTACTGAAGACGAGACACTTGTCAAAAAAGCGGCACTCGCGGGCTGTATGTTTGCTTTTATCGGGTTTGAAACGATTAACAAGGACACCCTTAAAAAAATGAAAAAAGGAATCAACATCAAACTGGGGGTGAATAATTATAAGAGGATAGTTGACACATTTCACAACCATGGAATTGCTGTTTATGGTGCGTTTATTCTCGGGAATGATTATGAGTCACCGATCTATTATAAACAGTTGGCCCGTTTTCTGGTTCGCTCGGGGATAGATATCATTCAGCTCACTCTTTTGACCCCGCTTCCCGGGACCGAATTGATGGAACGACTGCAGGACGAGGGTCGCATTATTTTCCAAGAGTTTCCTGGAGACTGGGAAAAATACCGTTTTTCCTATATGGTTCACCAGCCCGATGGGATACAGCCATCCACCATCTACACGGGAAATAATTATATTAAGCATCAAATTTACTCATTTCCCAATTACCCCTACCGCATCATGAGATCATTATTCAGCTTGCGCAATACTGCCAATTTTGCGGCGGCTTACAAATTCAATAAGGCACTCAAAAAGGGCTGGAAAAATTCCCATTATTACCAGGATTACTCAATTGATTTTCAGTGAATTGATAATTTCAGGGAAATCGTTTTTTGTGCCGATCTACTCCATTTGCAAAGGAAAAAGCTGGGACACTTCGTGCGATGGGTTATGTGATTAGCAGATCCTGAGGCGCTGGTGCATATACTCCATGAATTGATCGCCAGCATCGACATTGAGTATCCATAATTGATATGTTTTCTCGCAGGGGATACCTTTTTCTCCTAGGTACTCGGATGGATAGCACATCACCGGAATCTTCTCCATGTCATATTTCTGGGCGAGTTGTGAAACTGCCTTATGAAGAATTTTCCACGGTAGTTCGTCACCTCTAAGGACTATGACCTTGATGCAGTTCAGCAATTCAGATAGGTTAAGGCCCCTGTCCGAGTGATCGGCGATGAAAATGGCCATTGTCTGTTCTGCCCTCTTGAGCGCGTATACGTTCATCCGGCGGAGAAGACCATGCTTGGAATACATGGCTTCCAACTCCTCATTGATCTTCCCGCCTGAGTCAAGAGACATCGCATCCAGGAGCAAGCCTCCTGAATGTGTTCGGTAAAACTCCAGCAAGTCATCCCTGTCAGACTCAGACAGCCGCTCCAGATACCAGTTTCGGGGCAGGCGGACATCCAAAAAACGATTTCCAACCGAAATGTACGAAAACAGATCAACGGAACAGGCTTGTCTGTCCTTGATGCGCTTGGCGAATCGTCCAAAGACAAGGTTGGGAAAACGGTTTTCGGGACGGAAATACGTGATGGCATATTGCATGTGAAATGATTTAAACCGATGCATGTCATTCAGGTAATGCATAGTCTGTTTCAGGACCATGAGACCTCCCATACGGTTCCCCATAGATCGGCCGGCATGATGCTGAATCAACCATGAACGCTCGTATGCCAAGACAATGGAGTGGTAACCATAAAGGCGACCGTTTTTTTCATAGGTGAAGTGATGGATAATTTCAGAGGCATCCTGCAAGATTTTCCTTGAGTTTTCCTTAAATACTCTCTTCGAAGGAGAGAGAAGGTGATATTTTTTCGGATAGATAAACCCGGCCGAGAAGAAAAATTCCCACAGGGCATCAGGTTCTATTTTTCCTGAAACCTGTGCGCACAGGTCTATGGCGTTTTCCACGAGGTGACTGAGCCTGGTATACCCGTCCATGTCTGCATCTACGATAGCTATTCCGCAGAACGCGTTTCCATCCTCATCGCTTTTCCGATACACCACCTGTGCTGAACCGTGCGCAACTATAGATCCTGCGTACCACACAGTGAGGTCATGTATTGGCATCCCTGGAAACAGAAGACATCCGCTATCCTCCTCGGAAATGGAAAACCCAGAACTGCAGATATCCGATACTTCTATCCGGAAGTTTGTTTGCAGTAAGGGGTGTTTGAATGAAATGGTTGGAGGGGGAGTCAGTTTGACTCGCGGGTTGCGAACACTCCTTTTCTGAAACACCTGCACTGATTCGACGGAAGGCTGGAGCACCATTTCCCAATTTCCGCGCTTTTCCTGCATGCGGAGGCAGGAAGCCTTCCCCGAATAACAGCATACCCCCCCTCTTTTCAGCTCAACGCTGACGATCTCTTTTTCTTTGGGCCCCGACTCGCTCAAAAAACCAGCCCTGTCCACCTTCAATCGAATGGCAGTGGGCCCCATGTCCTCCAACTCACCCGTGATTCTCCGACCGTTATGGTGGACTTCAGCGGATACACCAGCGCAGGGATACCGCCTAGCCTCCCTGCGCGCTATGACGTAACTTGTTTCAGGGAGAATGATGGTGAAAGACTCTTTGTCCTTGTCTTTCAGGTGTACAGGGACCATGATCATGGATTTCCCGTCATCAATGATGAGGTTCCGCACCACCTTTTCCCATTCCCCGATGGGGCTGTCAGGTGTAAAACGGCAGGAGATTTCACCATCCAGGCATGGTTCAGGAAAAACGGGCAGGAGGTATCCTGTCCGGTCCCAGTTTTCTTGTACATGGGCAAACAGAGAACGGTCTGAAAAGTGAAGGTAGTTCAAGATATTGACAAGGGTTTTTGACGCCATGGGGCGGACATTGGCCGATGAATCGGGAGGGGGCTCCTCCCCCGGCATCCAGAAAGGCAGAAATGGTTTGCCCGGCGGTGCAGTCATATGAATGTCCTCTTTTCGCACGGCTGTTTTGATCTGAAATCTGCCCATTCTCTCTCCCTTTAAAGGTTATATAGGCAAGTGGGCAAAACGGGCAAATTTGCATGAAAAAGAGTACTGAATAGTGCTTTTTCGTGCCATTTCCCAATAGAGCAGAAAACTGCTTTTCCCCTCCATATTTTCGTGCTGTTTTTTTATTTAAATGGCATTGTCATTACTCTGCCAATTTACGGGCATAATGCATACACTTAACCGAATGAAATGTCAAGCAAAATAGTATTAACAGGGAAAAGGTGAATGTATCACCGTTCTTTTCCTTTTCCCCCTTTCCTATGGGAAAGAGAAGACAATGCGTCTTGGTTGGATGGGTAATTACTGTCGGTTTTTCAGCCAGTTAAATAGGGTGCTTGACTTTCAGAAAGAAAAGTTTTCAGAGCCGTTGGAATCCGGGAAATGTACTCGAAAATGTTCTTTTTCATTGCCCGGAATATTTATAAAGGTGTGTTCAAGCATGGGTAATGAGGCGAAAGGCATAGGGGCAGAGGCATAAGGCGCTAGATTGTGAACATTCCATTTTCATAGATCACCTTTTGCTTTCCCCCCTTCAGCAAGGCCGTTACCTGTTTTTGTTCGGTGTTCACCAGGTCCCAGTGCAGTGCTGAATCATTGAACCCCAGTTCATTTCTTTTCTCCCTGGTGAGTTCCTGGGGCTCGCCGTCAAAGGTGTCTGGATAGGATGCCCCCACCGCCAGGTGACAGTTTCCCTGCTTTCCTCCGAAATTTTCATCAAAAAGGGTGTTTGCCATAAACCTGTTGATGCGGGAAAAGCGCTTGTCCGTCAGGGAAAACTCGCCGATCCGTTTTGCCCCGGGGTCCATGGAAAGTTGTTTCTCGGTAAAATCCCTTCCCTCTTGAGCCTCAACAGCAACCACAGAACCTCTCTTGAAGGTCAGCCGCACTCCTTTCACGTAGTTTCCGCTTCTGAAAGAGGGCAGGTTTGCGTAGTAAACTCCTTCGGTACCGCGCCAGTCAGGAGAGGTAAAAATTTCAAAACTGGGGATATTGTGCCCTGATATGCCCATCCATTTTCGCTTAACGCCCGGTCTGATCTTCAAATCTATGTGTCGGGACTCCACCCGGAGTTCTTTCACGTCGAGACTGTTAAGCCTCTTTTTGATGCGCATCGCCTTACGGTGAATCCTTTTCCATTCCCCGACCGGGTCTGCCTTATCCAGGTGACATGCACGAACAATCTGGTTGGCGTATTGACGCGTGGTCAGCCCAGCCTGTCTCGCCGGCTCATCCGTGGGCATCATACACAGTGTCCAGCCAAAGAGCCCCAAATTCTCTCGTTTCTGCAAAATATCCCGCAAATACTTCCGCGCAACGGCCGCCTTCCCGATCCTTCGAGGTTCGATATCACTCAAGTGGGTCAACGATTCCGGTGCAAGAAGCGATATGGTGCCATGCAGGTTCTCGCAAAGTTCTTTTTCTCCGGGTGCCACGAACTTCAATTGCCTGATGCTCGCTTTTCCATAAAAATTATGCTCCATCAGGGGGGTCATGCCGCCCCGCAGCACGGGATTGAGCCCCCTGTCCAGAAGCCTTCCCTGGAGGATTTCCGCCAGCCCAACCGCCGCCTGATCATACCGCACCAGAACAATATCATCACGCCGGTATTTTTGGGTACGCGCAGTTTTCAGGCCCCACAAGAGGATGTCCGCATATTTTTCGAGCTTTTTCCGTGAAATCATTTTTAACTCCGTATCATGGCACTTTTCAAGGCCTTCAGGGAAATCTGGCTTCTCAAGGTACCGTTCACATACAACCCAAGTCCAAGCACCCGCTTTTCATCGAGCTTCAGAATTACATATCCCTGTTCAATATCGAGGTCAAGGCAAAGGCCCTCCCCTTCCAGGAGATCCTTGAGTTGCCCCTCACTGATGACCAGAGCCGCCCTGGTGGCAAGCCGTCCGAATACCTGGATAAATCGGGTGGTGGGCTTGAGGAATTGCCCCACTTTCTGGAACGCCTTCATTCCCATCCTTGAAACCTTGAGATAAGAGGCGACCGTTAAAAGCGGGGTGTCCTTGAAAATCCACCAGCTCTTTTTCTTCCTGAAAAAGAGGAACCCTTCAAATTCCCGGCGCCCAATGCCGAAACGGTCCTCCAGGTAGGATAGAAGAAAATCTCGATCAGCAGGGCTTGCCAATCCCGGCCACGAAGAATCCCACCGAATCGACCTGGTGGGGGTAAAATCTGAATGTTCTTGCAAGTTGTTCTCCATAAATTTCACTCCCCCAGGCCGTGAGGCCGGGTTGCGAAGGAAGATCAAGGTCAATGGGCAAAAGGAGCGCTTCCTCCCTTTTCAGGAGATGGGCGACAACTGCTTCATTTTCTGCAGGGTTGTAGGTGCAGGTGGCATATACCATCTTCCCTCCCGGGTGAAGCAGATGATAAGCGCGGAGGAGAATCTTTTTCTGGAGTTCTGGAAGCAGTTCCTTTTCCTTTGTATCCCGGTAGGTGAAACCAGGTCTGATCTTCCTGAACCTTCCCTCTCCGGAACAGGGCACGTCGGCCACGATAAAATCAAATTGCTGTTTCAAGGGAAACTCCTGTGCCTGGTAGGCTGTCACCACCGTGTTCAGCACCCCCAGCCTTGTCAAGGTATTTCCCAGGGGAATATGACGGTTCCGATAAAGCTCATTGGCCACAATCAGACCGGTATTCCCCATGAGCTGTGCCAGGTGAGAGGTCTTGCCTCCTGGCGCCGCGCAAAGGTCAAGGACAAGAGAATCACTTGCCGGACCCAGGGCAAGGGAGACAAGGCAGGAAGTCAGGGCCTGGGGATGGATGTGTCCCATGAAATATTCCAGCGTATTTCCCGGAGAAACAAGACCTTGAACGGTATAAAGGGTTTCATTGCCAGGGAGGCTTTTGTGAAACAATGCCCCTTTGCGCTTCAAAGACGAAACCACGTGTTCGGGATTTATCTTTAACGTATTCACGCGAACATGCGTTGGAAGGGGCTTCAGGATACATTTCCGAAAGGAATCAAAATCTGGGATAAAATCACTGTACTGTTCAAAAGTATCGGGCACATTCGCCATTATATTGAAGCGTACCTCTATTTCCCTATAACATGCTTGGCAATAACTTTTCGCTGGATTTCAGAGGTGCCTTCATAGATGGTAAAGACCCGCGCATCCCGATAATAACGTTCCACCGGATATTCCTTGATGTAGCCGTAGCCTCCATGAATCTGGAGGGCCTGGTAGGCTGCCTTGTTGGCCATTTCAGAGGCAAAAACCTTCGCCATGGAAGCGGCCGCAGAGAAATTTTCTCCCCTGTCTTTCATTGCCGCCGCGTTAAACGTGAGCAACCTCGCCGCTTCGATCTGCGTGGCCATATCAGCAATCATCCACCGGATTCCCTGGAATTGAGAGATGGGCTTGTTAAACTGAATTCTTTCCCGGGCATAGTTTACCGCCGCATCAAGGCATGCCTGCGCTACTCCGACAGATTGGGAAGCAATACCGATCCTGCCTCCGTCCAGAGAGGCCATTGCAATCACAAATCCGTCTCCCTCCTGGCCGAGGAGGTTTTCCCCGGGAACTCTACAGTCTTCAAAAATAAGCTCCGTGGTGTCTGAACCCCGAAGTCCCATTTTGTCCTCTTCCTTTCCCACGGTGAAACCGGGAGTACCCTTTTCCACAACAAATGCACTGATTCCCCGGTGTTTTTTCTCCCGGTCGGTATAAGCAGTTACCACAACCACGTCTGCATGTTTTCCACTGGTGATAAACATCTTGGTGCCGTTTATGACGTAGCTGTCCCCGTCCTTTACCGCCCGGGACCGCTGGCCGGCAGGATCTGACCCAGCGCTTGGCTCAGTGAGAGCAAAACACCCCAGTTTCTTTCCCGCTGCAAGTGGTTTCAAATAGCGATCCTTCAAATAATCTGAGCCGAAAAGATAAATGGGACCGCATGCCACAGAATTGTGTACGGACATAATAACGGCCGTCGCGGCACAGGCGTACGCTACTTCCTGGAGTGCTACGGAATAGCTCACCGTGTCAACACCGGCCCCGTTGTATTCGGGTGGGACATTCATCCCCATGAGCCCGAGTTCTCCCATTTGACGGATATTTTCCCCAGGGAATTCCTTGGTGATGTCCCGCTCGGCGGCTGTGGGCAGCAGGACATCGCGGGCGAAATCGCGGACCATTGTCTGAATCATTCGCTGTTCTTCAGTCAGGTGATAGGCCATATCATTTTCCTTGCTCACGATGGCATTTCAAAAAAAGCGTTGTGTCTCACAA
>QMLQ01000161.1 GCA_003646815.1 Deltaproteobacteria bacterium
CTTCACATCTCCAGTTGCCGCGCCATGGAGCTTGATTTCCACTTTCTCATCAAGATTTTTGTAGTATTCCTGGAGAATGGCCACAACTTCCGGACGTGAAAATTCCGGGGGCAAATCCCCTCCCTCGGAAAGGGTTTTTCGGACCATGGTCCCGGACAGGAGCAGCCTGTCTTCTTTCCCATGGGGGCAGGTTCTCATGGAGGCCATGCCGCCGCACTTGTAGCAGTGGAAGGTCCAGTCAATGTTGAGGTTTTCACACTTCAGGCCGCCTTCGGGGATCTCGTTGAAGATCTTTTGGGCATCAAACGGGCCGTAATAGTCACCCACGCCCGCGTGATCACGCCCGATAATCATATGGCTGCACCCGTAGTTCTGTCTAAAGGTCGCGTGGAGCAATGCTTCCCTGGGACCGGCATACCGCATTTCCATTGGGTATCCCCCCTGAACCACTGTTCCCTTTACAAACCAGTTGTCCACCAGGGCCTGAATGGCACGGACCCGGACATCAGCAGGAATATCGCCTGGTTTCAATTTCCCTACCAGCTGATGGATATACACGCCGTCCATCACTTCCACCGCTATCTTGGCAAGAAATTCGTGGGAACGATGCATGGGATTCCGCAACTGGAGCGCGGCCACCCGGCGCCATCCCAGTTCATCAAAAATCTTCCTGGATTCCGACGGCCACTGATAGAGCCCCTTGAATTCCTCCGGATAGTAGCTTTCGCTGATTACCTTGACCGGACCGGCCAGGTTGTACTTGCCCTGGGCCATCACTTTTGCCACGCCGGGATGTTCCGTATCCGTCGTGGTAAAGACAGACTTGCATTCATGCTCTTTGTCAATGGTGTACTTTTCCGAGATCTGCATGGTGGCGATGGTGGTCCCTGTTTCCACGTCCACCAATGCGACTTCGTCACCTTCCTTGACATCTTCGTCATCTGTTGAAAGGGTGATGGGGATGGGCCAGAATGTTCCGTCGGCCATGAGGAACTTGTCGCAGACTCCCTGCCAGTCTGCCTTGGTCATAAAACCGGTTAAAGGGGTGAACGCCCCGATTCCCATCATGATGAGATCGGAGGTTTCTCTGGTGGTAATGGTCAGTTTCTTGAGGCCTTCAGCCTTTGCCGTCTCTGCCTTGAGCGCATCGCCTTCCAGCATCAGTGGCATCAACTTTTCTTCTTTTCCATGGGGTGGAATCAAATTTGACATACAATATCCTCCTTTTCATTTCCGAACGTTTCTGTTCACTTGTGTTCACCACACCAGGGTCATCACGTTTGGTCCCTTTTTTGACCCTCTTTACCTGCATCCTTGTGCATTTTGGCACAAGTGTGCTTTTACATTTTATTTCTAGTGCCTGTCAAGAAAAAATGTGTGAAGAATTCCAAGATTTTTCGGCAACCGGAACCAGTTTTTCAAACCTGCTTGAAATCGGGGGCGAAAGGAGCGTCAGTACGGCTTTATTGTTTCATGCTGTGAACAATCGAATACCCTCTTTCAGTCTTCGATTCCGGGTGAAAGAAAGCTAGATTTGTGTCCTCAAGAAACCTTTCAAAAAAAGAGGCCGTCAGGGAAAAGTCACGCACTTTAGTATTTCTTGGATGCGGGCTAGTAATGCCGTTCAATAATAAAGCGGTTGAGTTCCAGGAAGTTTTCTCGAGCGGGTGAATCAGGGAATCCATCCAGGCAAAGGGCGGCCTCGTCTACATACTTCTGCGCGTCAGACTGCACCTTTTGCAGCACCCCGTTCCTGCGGACCAGATCAATCAGGTCCTGGTATTCCTCATTTGAAGGTTCCCGCTGTTCAAACAGCTCCTGTATCAGCTTCTTTTCCTCATCTGACATTCCCTCCAGGGCGTAGATGAGCGGGAGGGTAATTTTGCCTTCTCTGATGTCTTTCCCAACGGGCTTCCCAAACACCGCCTGATCAGAAGTATAGTCCAGGAGATCATCCATTATCTGAAAGGCCATCCCCACGAGATGCCCGAATTTCTGAAGAGCCTCTATTTCTTTTGGATCCGCGGATGAGAGGATGCCTCCGGCGGCACAGGCAGCGGAAATAAGTACAGCGGTCTTTGCATTGATGATATCAAGGTACATGTCCCTGTTCATATTCCAGTCATTCGTGTGGAGAAGCTCCAGGATTTGCCCTTCAGCCATTTGTGTTGTCGTGTTAGTAATCAGTTTCAGAAAGGAAACATTCCCGGCCTCTACGGCCACGCAGAAAGATTTGGAATACAGAAAATCTCCCTCAAGGACAGCCGCATGATTACCCCAGAGGTGATTGGCGCTCGGCTTTTTGCGTCGGATGTTGGCGTTGTCCAGGACATCATCATGGAGGAGAGAAGCTGTATGTATGTACTCGAAGATCGTGGAAAGCCTATACAGGATTTCATCATGGAAACCGCAAAGCTCACAGGAAAGGATAAAGAAAAGGGGTCGAAGCCGCTTCCCCCCTCCCAGAAGTGTATGACCGCCAATCTCTTCAATGAGTGAAACTCGAGAAGTCAGCGCCTTTTCCACCTCCTGGTCGATCTTCTCAAAGTAGGACTGGTATTTTGCTAAAATTTTCTTTTCTGAATCCATAAAAAATCAGGCACCAGTTTGGAGGGATCAAGGAGCAGCGGCATTACTCTTGGAGAGTTTTCCCGTCTCCCGAGAGACCCTGTTCATTTATTCTGCTCAAAAATTTTTAGTTTATTAAGAAAAGGCTGGACTTGTCAAAACAATTCTGTGTCAGGACCATCCACAATTTCACCGATCAAATCATACGGATGGGCCTCGGTGATGCGAACAGGCATGATCTCTCCCGGAATACCCCTGCCTCTATTGATCAGCACCCTTCCATCTACATCCGGTGCCATCGCAGCTGTTCTCCCGGAAAGAAGCAACGGTGTCTCTTCATACTCCCCCTCCACCAGTACCGGTAACACCGTGTTTACCAAGTTATCATTCATTTCCAGGGAGACGGTTGCCTGACGTTCCAGCAATAGAGCCCTTCTCTCCGCGGCTACACGGGGGTCCACCCGGGATTCCAGACGGTATGCTGCTGTTCCTTTTTCGGGGCTGAACGCGAACACCCCCAGGTGATAAAAACGCATTTCTTCAATAAATTCGAACAACTCCTGGAACATAGTCCTGGTTTCCCCGGGGAACCCGACCATCACTGTTGTCCTGAGATAAATCTTTCGATTCATTGATTGGATTCTTCGTATCAGTTCATGGGGAGATTCCTTCTGAACCGGTCTTTTCATTACTCTCAAAATTTCCGGATTCACATGCTGAAAAGGGACATCCAGGTAAGGGCAAATTTTTTCTTCTGATTCCAGCAGTGTCAGAAGACGATCAGAGATCCTGTCGGGATGACAGTAAAGCAGCCTGATCCACTGCAGGCCCTCCACTGTTGCCAGCTTTTGCAACAAATCCTCGAGCGAGCATTCACCACCCGAATCGTTTCCATAAAAGGTCGTGTCCTGGGCAACGAGGTTTATCTCCCTGACCCCTGCAGCAACCATTTCTTCTGCCTCGCAAAGCAGGGAGTCCATGGGACGGCTGCGATACGGCCCTCTCAACCGGGGAATCATGCAGTAAGAGCAGTGGTGAGAACATCCTTCAGCTATTTTCAGGTACGAGGTGTAAAAGGGTGTGGTCCGCACCCTCGGGACAGTGTGATCAGCCAGATAATTCGGCCTCGACAAGTAAAACTGCCCGGCGCCAGAGCGGGCGGCGCTTTCAACTGCTTCGACGATCTTTGGTATCGCCGCGGTTCCCAGCCACGCATCCACCTCGGGGATCTCTTTTCGCAATTTGTGGCCGTATCGCTGGACCATGCATCCACTAACAACTACCCTCTTGAGGTTCCCTTTTCTCTTCAGATCCACCACCTCAAGGATGGTATCAATCGCCTCCTCCACGGCGGATTGGAGGAAGCCGCAGGTGTTGATCACCGCCACATCAGCTCCAGCCGGTTCCGCAGCAAACCAGAACCCTGCCTGCCCCAGGAGCCCGAGCATGTTTTCGCTGTCCACCAGGTTTTTTGCACACCCAAGGCTCACCAGGAATATCTTTTCGTGTTTCGGGTTCATCTAGAATTCTTTCTGGTTGCTCCTTGCGAGACGAGTGAGCAGCGTGACGGCGAACTGTTTCAAGAATTGCAGTTGGATGGATTCCGAGGAGCGGTCCAGCAGGGTTGCGCTGATGCGCATCATGATGCAGTCCGATGCGGCAACCACGGTAGCGGCGCGAGTCTGCCCACTTAAGTAGGACATTTCACCGAAACACTCCCCACGGGTAATGACGGCGATAATATGGCCCGCCTTTTTGACTGCCGCCTTTCCGCTGAGAATGATGAAAAAGGAATCATCAATTTCCCCCTCGCTGACGACAACCTTTCCTTTTCTCACCTTGACCAGGTTACTTGCCATCAGAATTTCTTTTACCTGGTCACGGGTAAAATTTTCAAAAAAAGGAACATGGTGCACATAATCTACCACATCTTCCACTTTGGATTTCCTGACAACGCCCCTTAGTCCCCTGAGAGCTACCCGAAGGTCATAGGCAAAATCCATACACGTCTGATACCGTGCCCCAGGATCCTTGGAAAGGGCCTTGTGGATAATCCGGTCGAATATCTCCGGAACGCCTTTTCGAATCCGGGAAACAGGAATCGGTTCGTCATGGGTGATCTTGTAGAGAATGGAAAAATAGTTGTCGCCCGAAAACGCCCGCTGTCCGGCCAGCAACTCGTACATCACACAGCCAAGGGAAAATATATCACTCTTGTCCTCGATGGGTTCCTCCTTCACCTGTTCGGGTGACATGTAGCAGGGGGATCCCACAATCCCTCTTTCAAACGGGACCTCCGTCTCAATATGGGCTATTCCAAAATCTGCGATCTTGATTGATCCGGTACGGCTCACCATGATGTTGGACGGTTTGATATCACGATGCACTACTCCATGCCGATGCGCATAATCAAGGGCCTTGCACGCGGCAAACATGATTTCAGCCACTTTGCTTACCGGCAGGAGATTCTCTTTGCGGCAAAATTTTACCAGGGTAGGCCCATCCACATATTCCATCGCGATATAGCAAAATTCTCGATACATACCGGCATCGTAGATGGCGATGATGTTCGGATGCATGAGCCGCCCCGCGGACTGTGCCTCGGTGAAAAAACGCTCCCGGTATTTTTCAACCTTGTATCCGCCAAGCTCCCTGGAAGGGTTGGAAATCTTTATAGCCACATCCCTCCGTATGAATGGATCTCTCCCGAGAAAAACCACACCCATACTCCCCTGCCCCAATTTATCCAGGATTTCGTAGCGTCCAACTTTCCGGATATCCGACAACTCAGCCACAAAGGCGTCATCCACTCTCCGGGCATCCCTGTTCACCCCGAAAAATTTTGCCTTGAGCCAACTGGTAAGTCCGTGTCTCGGTTCTTCCGTGCTTGCCTCTCTTCTGGCAGGTTCCATATTCCTCACGCTACACAGTGCCCACCCATAAATGGCTATTTTGCCGATATCGTCGTTATGCTCAAACCGGGGACCCATCCGAAGGATGGGGTGTCCAAGCAACGTGCGGACAAATTTTAATCCTCGAAATACCCAAATGTATTCCTGTGGTTAAAATTCTCGCATGCCTTGATCTCGAACAAACTATCTCATTTATGGATGGGCACCAGTTTCCTCTGCCCTTCCTCATGAAGGCAGAGATTCACAGTTCATCAGAGCAGCCGGCCCTGCTCAAACAGTCTTCCCACGTTCAGTCTGTTTACCGCATCAGTAAAAATCTCCCCGAGGGCCTCATCAGCCCCTTTCTTGCCCACCACCTTGTACCGTTCCGTCTGCGCGCTGATGCTCTGTGAAGCAAGAAGCTTGCCATTTTTGAGGAGCCGGGCTTCATACCTCATACTTGCGAGCCACTTGTGGCTCAGGAAATTCAAAGAGAACTCCTGGAGTTCAATGGTTATCTGTGGTGCGGAAGCTCCCGGCGTTGTCAGCACCCGGAAGCCCATATTTTCAAGCCGTCGCTTGAACCCGTCCTTTACCATGTCCATCAATTGATACGGACCGAGCCTGAAACCCGATTGCTGGTATTTCGCGATACTGTAAATAATATTTCCAGGGAAGTTTTTGAGTTCTCTCCGGGCGCCTTCTCCCAGGATATTCTTTGACGGGCGCGCATCTTTCAGAACAAAATATACCTCGCGTCCTGAAAACTGGCTGGAACTCTGGGGAAGCCGGTAGAGTACCTTCAAGTTGGCTATGGACGCGCAAGAAACCAACAAAACCGTCAGCAAGAAAGCACCGGCCAAGATCCCAATCACTCGATTTTTCTCTTTCATGGCTCTTTTCTCCTTTCAAGGTAAGGCATCCGGGCCTCCTTGGCCCGGCCATATTTTGCCCCCGGAGGGAGCAGGGTTGTAGGCCTGTCTTCAGAGTGCCTAAAGTGATCTAAAGTCCCAAAAATGTCTAACCTGAGGCAATTCCATGCTCTATCTTAACCTGCCTCATTACAGGAAAACGGCTCAACGGATTAACTCATAAAGTATCTTCTCATGCGCGTATGTCAAGAAAAAGAAAAAACCTTCCCGATATCCCACTAACAACCCATGGAAACACGGTGATAAAGTTAACATATACTAACTTCTTATCCCCATTTATTTTGCTTTGATTTCTTAAAAGGTTATCATGTGCCTGTTTAACAAGATTTTTTACTTGACAAATCAGTCTTAACTTCTATATTGAATACGTTTGTTAACACTTACTCACTTCAACCTTAAACCCTGGAGAAATTTCATGGGAGAAAAAACAATGTTCGCCACCCCTCGACAGGAAGAAATCCTGGACCGCGCCATGGACTTGGTCAAGGAAAGCGGCCTGGGCGCGCTCACGACCCGGAAAATCGCGGAAAAAATGGGATTCAGCGAAGCGGCCCTCTACCGGCATTTCCCCACCAAAAAGGCCCTTGTGAACGGCCTCATGGAGCGACTGGATCAAATGCTCCTTGGACCTGTTCAAGAAATCGCCGCGGACGATTCTCTCAGCCACCTTGAACGCTTGAAACGCATTTTGCTCCACCACGTGCACCTGGTGAGGGAGCAAAACAGCCTCCCCATTCTCCTGCTCGCCGAGGCTTCCGCAACAGATGACCCTACTCTCCTTGGTCGCATGAGGAGTATCCTGCACACCTATCTCTCGGTACTCGAGGGTCTGGTTCGAGAGGCCCAGGCCAAAGGGTTGGTACCCGGAGAACTCCAGAATGACTGCATCGCTCTCCTGTTGCTCGGGGCCCCTGCGGCCCTTGCGATCCGGCATCGGCTTCTCCCTGACGGGCGGCTTGAGGACCGGTTTGAAAACACCTTGATCCCATTTCTTACTGAACATTTACTTCCCGCACAAGGAGGCGAGATATGAACGGGAAATATATAATCAAACTGATGCTTTTTTCAGTTCTTTTCATGCTTCCGGTAGAGGCCGGCGCCATGAACATAAGTACATTGCTCAAGGCAGTAAAAAAGCAACCGCAGGCAAAGATTGATGAATTTGCCGTCGAGCAGGGTAAGATCGCAGTGGA
>QMLQ01000162.1 GCA_003646815.1 Deltaproteobacteria bacterium
CGAAGTATGAAAAGGATTGATTTTCATGTGATTACATCACAAAAAATATGGCTGATCAAGAAATAAAATATGGGATAAAATCCAGAAATACCTCTTGACAAAAAGACTCCACTTTCTATATAGGGATAACTTGTGACTTTTTTCACGTCTTGCTTTTGATGATCATGAAAACAGCGGGTTTCCCCGCATGGTAACGCTTTTATGAAATCCATATACGCCTCGTGCACGGATTTCTTGTAAGGTCATCAGTTCTGAACCGTTTGGTTACAAGGCTGCATCATAAAACGGGTTGACGTACGGATAGAACAAGAAAGAAAACGACAGCAATCAGACGGCATATTTTCAGTTTAAATGCAGTGAACAATTTGTTTCAGTATCATTGAGGAGCCAGTAATGAAGCCAGAAACATCCAAAAATGTCCAAGGATCCGTGATGGTGGTTGGTGGTGGTATTGCCGGCATGCAGGCAGCACTGGATCTCGCAGATTCCGGGTTTTTTGTCCACCTGGTGGAAAAATCACCGGCTATCGGCGGCGTCATGTCGCAGCTCGATAAGACCTTCCCTACCAATGATTGTGCCATGTGAATTATCTCTCCGAAACTGGTCGAGGTCGGCCGGCATATAAATATCGAGCTCCACACCTGTGCGAACGTAGAAGATATCGAAGGAGAAAAAGGAAACTTTCAGGTAAGCCTTCGTAAAAGGCCCCGTTATATAGATCCCGATGCATGTACCGCATGCGGTGATTGTGCCGAGGTTTGCCCGGTTGTGCGGCCCAGCGAATATGATACCGGGCTGGCTTTTCGAAAGGCCACCTATAAACCATACGCACAGGCAATTCCCGGTTCTTTCGCCATTGAAAAGTTGGACAAAGCCCCTTGCAGGATGGCCTGTCCTGCCAATATTAATGTTCAGGGCTATGTACAGATGGTCAAGGAAGGGAAGTACCGGGAGGCCACAGAAATTATCATGAGAGACCTGCCACTGCCCGGAGTGCTGGGTCGGGTCTGTCCGCATCCTTGCGAGAGAAGCTGCCGTCGCGGCGAAGTGGACGAACCGATTGCCATCCGAGAACTAAAGAGGGTGGCGGCTGATCACACGAACCTCAGTGATATTCCGGTGGCGGAAGTGGAGCCGAAAGACGAAAAGGTCGCCATTATCGGAGCAGGCCCCGCGGGGCTCTCCGCAGCGTATTTCCTGGCCCTCGAAGGATACAAAGTCAGTGTTTACGAGGCGATGCCTGAACCAGGAGGTATGATGCGATACGGCATCCCGGAACATCGTCTTCCCAGATCAGTACTGGATAATGAAATTGAGAATCTTAAGAGATACGGCATCGAGATATTCACGAATACAGCCGTTGGCAAAGATATCACCATCGAGGAACTTCAGAAGCACGGCGCCAAAGCAATTTTCCTGGGCCCCGGGGCATGGAAAGGATTGAAACTCCGTATACGGGGGGAGGAATCTGAAGGCGTCCGTGATGTGACGTCTTTCCTGAGGGAAGTCCACGTAGGAAATCTAAAAAAAATCGAGGGAAAGGCTGTCATTATCGGCGGGGGTCATTCCGCATTGGACGGAGCCCGTGTGGCCTTGCGACTAGGCGCTGATGAAGCTCACATTATTTACCGCCGTTCGCGCACAGAGATGCTAGCTGAACCGGAGGAGATTGAAGAAGCGGAAAAAGAAGGAGTCAAGATCCACTTCTTGGTTGCTCCCTTGAATATTGTCGGTGAAGACGGAAAAACAAAAGGCATTGAGTGCATCCGCACGCGCCTGACGGAACCGGACACCACTGGGCGCCGCAAGCCCATCCCCGTTGAAGGTTCGGAATTTTTCATGGAAGCAAATCATGTTATCCCGGCTATCGGCCAGGAGCCTGACCTTGACTTCCTGGGCCAGGAAATGGGCGTAGAAATTTCGAAATGGCATCTTCTGAAAGTAAACCCTGAGACCTTACAGACAAATGTGCCGGGAATTTTCGCAGGCGGTGACGCTATCACAGGCCCTGCCACGGTCATTGAAGCTGTAGATGGCGGGAAAAGGGCTGCCAGATATATGGCCAAGTATCTCCGGGGGGAAGAGTTGCCCACGGAATGGCAGGAAGAACCGCCGGTGGGGACAAACTGGCTGGAAATCCCGGATGATGAGCCCACTATGCACCGCATGAAAATTCCTACATTGCCGGTAGAAGAAAGATTTTCAGGGTTCAAAGAAGTCAACCTCCTCGTAGACGAGGAGACAGGGAAAAAAGAAGCAGCCCGGTGTCTCAATTGCGGTGGCTGCTGTGAATGCTATGAGTGCGTGAAGGCCTGCAAAGCCCAGGCTGTTACCCTTGAGACACACGCCCAGAAAGAGGAAGTCCTTTCTATCAATGTGGGTTCAGTTATTCTGGCACCTGGTTTTGAACCCTTTGATCCGGGAAAGTACGATACCTACCAATATGGGCATTACCGGAATGTGGTAACGAGCATGGAATTCGAGCGAATTCTCAGCGCAACTGGTCCATACATGGGGCATCTAAAAAGGCCCTCCGATGAAAAGGAGCCTCAGAAAATCGCCTTTTTTCAATGCGTGGGGTCAAGAGATATCAATATCTGCGATCATGCATATTGTTCGTCAGTCTGTTGTATGTATGCCATAAAGGAGGCAGTGGTTGCCAAAGAACATGCTGATCATGACGTGGACACTGCAATCTTTTTCATGGATATGAGAACTTATGGAAAGGATTTCGAGCGTTACTATGATCGCGCCAGAGAAGAACAGGGCGTCCGGTTCATTCGCTCCAGGATTCATACGATCAGTGAGGACCCGGAAACCCATGACCTGATTATCCGCTATGCCGACGAAAACGGCGACATGCAGACCGAGACCTTCAACATGATCGTCCTTTCAGTCGGCCTCGAGACACCCCAGGAACTCCAGGACATGGTGCAACATCTGGAAATTGAATTGGATGAAGATGCCTTTGTGCAAACCAGCGTCTTTAACCCCGTGGAGACCTCCCGGGAGGGCGTATACGCCTGTGGCGCATTTCAGGAGCCAAAAGACATACCCTACTCAGTAATGGAGGCCAGTGCCGCCGCCTGTGATGCAGGGGCAGAATGATCAACGGCAAGGGGCACCCTGGTAAAAACAAAGACCTATCCCGACGAAAAAGACGTCTCTCAGGAAGGGCCCCGTATCGGTGTCTTTGTCTGTAATTGCGGGACCAATATCGGGGGGATCGTGGATGTTCCTGCCGTTGCGGAATACGCCAGGGGGTTGCCGGGCGTTACGTACGTGGAAGAAAACCTCTTTACCTGCTCCCAGGACACCCAGGACAGGATGAAAGAGGCAATCAAACGGGAAAATCTGACACGGGTCGTGGTTGCCGCCTGCACTCCCCGGACCCACGAACCCCTTTTCCAGGAAACCCTGCGGGATGCGGGCCTGAACAAGTACCTCTTTGAAATGGCCAACATCCGGAACCAGTGCTCCTGGGTCCATTCCAAGGAAAAGGAGAAAGCTACCGAAAAGGCAAAGGACCTTGTGCGGATGGCCATAGCACGGGCCAATTTGATCCAGCCCCTTCCCCAGCCTTCTATCCCGGTCAATCACGACGCCCTGGTAATTGGCGGAGGTATTTCAGGCATGACCGCGGCCCTGGGCCTTGCCGACCAGGGATTTCACACCCATCTGGTGGAACAATCTGACGAGCTGGGGGGCAACGCCCGCAGGCTGTTGCAAACCTGGCGTGGTGAAGATATTGCGGCCAACATAAAGGAGATGGTCGAAGCAGTAACAAATCACCCCCGGATCGATATCTATACCGGTGGGACGGTGAAAGAGGCAAGTGGCTTTGTAGGCAACTTCGAAACAACCATTTCACACAACGGTTCCGAGAAAACCATTGAGCATGGGGCCATAGTGGTTGCTGTGGGCGCTGAAGAATACCAGCCTACCGAGTACCTCTTCGGCCAGGATAACAGAATTGTGACACATCTTGGCCTGGACGATGCCCTCCGGCGAGGAGATCCGGCTGTCAAGGGAGCGGGAACGGCCGTCTTCATCCAGTGTGTCGGCTCCAGGGAACCGGACAGGCCTTATTGTTCCAAGGTTTGCTGCACCCATACCATGAAGTCAGCCCTCGAACTCAAGAAATTGAATCCGGACATGGATATCTATGTGCTCTATCGCGATATCCGGACATATGGACAGAGGGAGGCCCTCTACCGGAAGGCCCGGGAACAGGGCGTGATCTTTATTCATTACTCGGTTGATGAAAAGCCAAGGGTAGAAAAGGAAGGCGAAAATATCTCTGTGACGGCCAAAGATCCTATCCTCGGGAGAGATATCAAGATCAGTGCAGACCTCCTTGTCCTCGCTGCAGCCATCGTGCCGCGGGACAACGAGTCTCTCGCCCAGTTGTTCAAGCTTCCCTTGAATGAGGACGGGTTTTTCATGGAGGCACACGCCAAGCTCCGCCCGGTTGACTTCGCAACGGATGGCATCTTCCTTGCCGGCATGGCCCATTATCCCAAGCCCATTGAAGAGAGCATCGCCCAGGCCAAGGCCGCAGCCTCCAGGGCGTCCGTGGCGCTCGCACAGGATCGAATCACGGTTGAAGGGGCAGTGTCGCATGTGAATCAAATCCTCTGCCGGGGGTGTGGAAAATGTGTGGAGGTGTGCCCGTATAGCGCCGTTGTTTTGGAGGAAAAGGAGGCAGGAAAGACAGTGGCTTTTGTCCACGAGGCACTCTGCAAAGGGTGCGGCGCCTGCGCCGTTGCCTGTCCCACGGGAGCCGCATCGGTTTTCCACTATGATGACCAGGAAATACTCACCATGGTGGAAGCCGCATTCTCCGGCTAAGAAGGCATATTTTCATGATGTCGCATTGAGATGAGAAAATGTTTTGTCACCGCGTTTATGAACCAAGGTATTAAGGAAAAGAAGGAGTCGTTATGGGAGAAGAATTCAGTCCCAGGATTATCATATTCGCCTGCAACTGGTGCGCGTACTCTGCAGCCGACCTGGCAGGCGTGAGCCGGTTTCAGTATTCACCCAACGTGGAACTTATCAGGGTCATGTGCTCCGGCCGGGTCAATCCCAACTTCATCCTCAAGGCCTTTCAAATGGGGGCCGACGGTGTCATGGTGGCCGGGTGACACATCGGTGACTGTCATTACCTGGACGGTAATGTAAAGGCCGAAAGGATGTTTAAAATGACCCAGGAACTGGTAAAGGTACTCGGCATTGACCTGGACAGGCTGAGCCTGGAGTGGGTTTCATCGGCCGAAGGGACACGTTTTGCAGAACTGGCCACATCTTTTACTGAAAAAATCAAGGCTCTTGGACCGTCAACGCTGAAACAGGCGGCCTGAAAAGCGCCCACATTTCGAGGTTTGTAATGACTGCTATTCCTGAATTGATTGACATGACTCAAACCTACTACTGTCTTGACTGCGGTGTGTGCACCGGAAGCTGTCCCGTGGCAAGGGTTTTTCCCGACTTCTCACCCAGGCAGATTATTGAAAGGTCGCTCTATGGCCTGGAAGAGGTATCCGATGACACCATCTGGAATTGTCTCACCTGTGCCCAGTGCAGTGTGCGATGCCCCGCCAACATCAATTTTCCGGAATTCATCCGTCTCATAAGGGGGGAGGCCAAAGCCGCGGGAATTAACGGCACCGTCACTCACAACGGCATGCTCCAGTCCATCTGGGCCATCCAGACCAAGGACATCACCCAGGACAGGACCTCCTGGATTGAGGATGGGAAGACTTCTGATAAAGGCGATGTTTTCTATTTCGTGGGATGCAGGCCCTATTTTGACGTTATTTTCAGGGATATTGACGCCGGTTCAGTCCAAAACGCCCGGAACGTCCTGAAAATCCTGAACGGGTGCGGCATTGAACCGGTGGTGAGTAATGATGAACGGTGCTGCGGGCACGACGCCTTCTGGAACGGCGATGAAGAAACATTCAAGAAACTGGGCCAGTTGAACCTCGATATCATCAGGAATTCTGGCGCAAAGCGCGTGGTGTTCAGTTGCCCGGAGGGATATTATACGTTCAAGAATATCTATCCCGAATATTTCGGTGAACTTGAGTTTGAACCGGTCCACATTCTCGACTTCCTTTCAGAAAAGATCGAGGAAGGGACCGTGGAGTTCGAGGAATCGGAAAAGAAGGTCACCTATCACGATCCGTGCAGGCTGGGGCGCCTCAGCGGCATTTACGACGCACCCAGAAACATCCTCGAAGCCCTGCCCGGTGTTGAGCTGGTGGAAATGCCGCGCTCCCGTGAAAACGGAGTATGCTGCGGGACCAGCGGCTGGATGAACTGCTCAAGCTGCTCCAAGGAAATCCAGGTCCAGCGGTTGGCCGAAGCGGGCGACACCGGTGCCGGGACCCTGATCACGGCCTGCCCCAAGTGCCAGATCCACTTCAGGTGCGCAAAATCGGCTTTTGATCTGGAAATAGAAATCGATGATCTGTATGACCTGGTGGCGGAACGGCTGAAATAAGGCCCGCCCCGGTTCGGTATTCATAAAGCGGAGGAAGACATTGTGAGCAAGGATATACTCGTGATTGGCGGTGGAATCGCCGGGATGCAGTCATCCCTTGACCTCGCCGATATGGGGATCAAGGTACACCTGGTGGAAAAGCTCCCCAGTATCGGCGGCAAGATGGCCCAGTTGGACAAGACGTTTCCCACCAACGACTGTGCCATCTGAATACTCTCGCCGAAGATGCTGGATGTCGGTCGACATCCCAACATAAATCTCTTGACGTACAGCGAGGTGGAAAAAGTCGAGGGAAAGGCGGGCTCCTTTAAGGTAGCGATCCGAAAAAAGGCCCGATACGTTGAAGAGGACAAGTGTACCGGGTGCGGGGCGTGCAGTGAGACATGCCCCACAATCGTCCCCGATGCGTACGAGGAAGGCCTTGGCACAAGGAAGGCCATTTACCCCCTATTCGCCCAGGGAATCCCGTCCACACGGACTATTGACCCGGACTACTGCCGCCAGTTGAACGGGAAAAAATGCGGGATCTGCGCCAAGACCTGCCAGGCTGATGCCATCAATTTTGATCAGAAGGATCAGATCCTGGAATTTGACGTGGCCTCCATTATTGTGGCGGCGGGGTATGATGTCTTTGACCCCTCCCGGATTCCGGAATACCGGTTCCAGGAAATACCCAATGTGGTGACCGCCATCCAGTTTGAGAGGCTCCTGAGTGCCAGCGGTCCGACAGGCGGACACGTGGACAGGCCCTCGGACCTGGCCGTTGAGGCGGAAATCCAGGCCCTTGAAAAGAAGGCAAAGAAATCCGCCAAAACCCTGGCACGTTTCGAGGAAAAACACGGCGAAAATTCAAAGACCTTCTACGGAAAATTCCAGTCCGGGGACTACGATGATGACGATCACAAAAAATGGGCTGAAAAATATGAGGCCCACCTGGCCATCGTGGAACCCTTGGAGGAAATGAAGAAAAAGGCCGAGACCTTCGCCCCCGCAAGGAAGCTTGCCTTCATCCAGTGCGTGGGATCACGGGATTTCCGCTTTTATCCCTTCTGCTCCGGATATTGCTGTATGCAC
>QMLQ01000163.1 GCA_003646815.1 Deltaproteobacteria bacterium
TCCCGGGCCACGATTTCTCTCGGGGCGGCGAGACGTGGAATGTGGGAAAGCAGGTCAGGAAAACGGCAGGCGATCAGTCTCACCACCACAGGACAGACAGGCGAAATAAGGGGCCACGGCGCATGCTCTTTCTGTCTGTTCTCTTTTATGTAAAGTTCAATGGCCACATTGAACATCTCATTGGTATAGGATTGGTCGTGCACGTAAGAAAATCCCATCCTCTTCAGGCCCAGAAGGATATCATTGGGTGTCACATCTTCGCCGAACTGGGAATAAAGGACCGTTGAACCACTTACCACAGAGTACTTTCCCCCGGCCATTTCGCCTTTATCACTGGTAATTGCGCGAATGGCGCGGCGCGGACACACCCGGATACATTCTCCGCAGTCAACACAAACCCCCACAACCTTTGCCACTCGCCCTTCGTGTACCCTGATTGCCTTGGTCGGGCAGGCCTTCATACACAAAACGCATCCATTACAGCGTGTTTCATCAATCTCTACATACTGGGCCGAGGTTGTACGTGATCCAGGTTGATTATTCACTGCTGTTTCCCTTTACTGTGGAATACAATCTTCAACCGGACTCCTTTATTACGGCCAGATCGTATATCCAGGAAATCGGCATTTCTCTTGATATTCGGCAAGCCCATTCCCGCACCGAATCCCATTTCCCGATATTCCGCGGAGGCCGTTGAAAATCCTTCCTGTAAGGCTGCTTCAATATCTTCGATACCGGGCCCGTCGTCATTGATCTGCAAGATAATTTCATCCGGATCCACTGTCAGCACTATCTCGCCCTTACCGCCGTACATGACAATGTTCATCTCGGCCTCATAGGCGCAGACCGATGCACGGCGAATAATGTGTTCCCCAAAGCCGATATCTCGTAATGTCCTTTGCACCCGCAGTGACGCCTCGCCGGCCCGTACAAAATTCCTCGGTTCAACTTCAAACCGTTTTTCCAGTTGAGGCATGTAAGGCCAACTCCTGCCATGGAAATGTGCGCAGCCTACCCCTTATTGGTTCCTTGTGCCCTGGATTGCGTTTTTTCAACGCCACGCAAACCTTCTCGGTAGAGTCTTCCACATGCTGAGTACATGGTATAGGGTGTTGACAAAAGGGGTAAGTCATGCTCAGCAGCATGGCTTATCATTTCCTCGGTGGGTTTCTTGTTCCGGACAAGCACCACTGCCGTGACGCCCGAAATCACCGACGTTCGTATCACCTGAATATTATTGAGACCCGTCAAGAGAACAGAACCGCTTGTCGGTCCCCGAAGCATGTCACTCATCAAATCGCTTGCTGTTCCCGTTACCACAAACGAATCAAGCTTTTCCTTTCCCACCAGCACTTCGGCCTTCAATATTTCCCTTATGTGCGAAAGTTTCATGGGTAGGCTATTCGTATTTGGCAAGGATATCACCCAGCTTGTTTGGACGGACACCTCCATGGGTATCTGCATCTACCACCACCGCCGGTGCCAAACCGCATGCTCCGAGACAACGTACCGTCTCAAGGGAAAAGCGTCTGTCCGGTGTTGTTTGGCCCGGCTCAAGATCAAAATCGTCTGTCAACCGTTTCAGGATATTCTTGCTCCCCCGCACGTAGCAGGCGGTACCGAGGCAGACCTTGATAAGATGCCTGCCTTTAGGAACTATTGAAAAGAAGGAATAGAACGTTACCACCCCGTAAATGGTACTCCCGGGAATATTGAGGCCTTTCCCGATATATTCCTGGAGCTCGAGCGGGAGGTATCCCACTACCCGTTGGCATTCCTCGAGAACCGGGATCAAGCAGCCCGGTTTTCCTCTAAAATGTTCAATAACCTCATCCACCTGGGACATGACTTCAGGAGTCAGGTCGGGATTCACTTCTTCCAGGTTTTTCATTTGATGCATCGTTGTTCTCCTTCCAATCAACTCTTGGCTATGCGCACGGCGCAGACCTTGTACTCCGGGATCTTGGCAATGGGGTCCAGTGCTGCATTCGTCAGCTTGTTTGCTGCCGCATTGGCATAGTGAAACGGGATAAAGACCGTTCCTCTTGTGACCCGTTCGGATACCCGTGCGATGGCTTCTATTTCCCCGCGTCTGGAAGCAACCTTGATCTTGTCTCCTTCACCGATTTTTCCTGAAATAGCATCATCAGTGGAAATTTCCACAAAACATTCTGGAGCCAGGGAGTTCAATCCATCCGATTTCATTGTCATTGTCCCGGTGTGATACTGATAGAGCACGCGCCCTGTGGTCAGATAATAGGGGTATTCATCACTGGGCAATTCAGCCGGGGGGATATAGTCTATGGCGTGAAACACTCCGAGTCCGCAGGTAAACTGGTCCGTGTGGAGACACGGGGTTCCGGGATGATCCGTCCCGGTACACGGCCAGTGGATCCCTTCTATCTCGAGGCGGTCATACCTGATCCCGCAATAGGAAGGGGTGACTTCGGCGATCTCTTCCATGATCTTTTCAGGGTTTTCATAGCTCATGGGATAGCCGAGCCTGGTGGACACGTCACAGAGTATCCTCCAATCCTCTCTCGCTTCTCCGGGAGGATCTACGGCCTTCCGGACCCGCTGGACCTTTCTCTCTGTGTTGGTAAATGTCCCGTCCTTCTCAGCAAACGCCGTAGCGGGAAGGACCACATCCGCCATTTGTCCCGTTTCATTCAGAAAAATATCCTGTGTAACCAGGAAATCAAGATTTTCCACGCACTCCTTCACATGATTCAAGTCCGGATCCGATACCAGGGGGTTTTCACCGATAATATAAAGGGCCTTTATTTTTCCCTCTTTGGCGGCATTCATCATTTCGGTAACCGCCAGACCCGGTGTCTGGGGCACGCTTTTTATGCCCCACGCCTCCTGCATACGCGCCTGATGTGCCAGATCTGCCACTTTCTGGTAGCCTGTGTACACATTGGGCAATCCTCCCATATCACAGGCGCCCTGCACATTGTTCTGGCCCCGCAAGGGATTCACACCCCCACCGGGGACACCCACATTGCCGCAGAGCATGGAGAGATTTGCCAGGGACTTCACGTTGTCGGTCCCGGTAATATGCTGCGTAATTCCCATGGCATAGAGAATTGAGGCTGCGGGGGCGCTTGCGTAAAGCCGGGCGGCGGTAATCAGCTGTTCCTGCGGGATGTCGGTTATTTCTTCCACGTAGGCCGGCGTATATTTCTCTACCGTTTTCTTGAGATCCTCCAGGCCCACGGTCCGGGAAAGGACATACTCCTCGTCGTAGAGCCCTTCCTTGATGATCACGTGCATCATCCCGTTGATCCACGCCACATCGGTTCCCAGCCTTTGCCGCAACCAGATAGTGGCAAACTTGGTGATTACGATCTCCCTGGGATCCACCACGATCAGTTTTGCGCCCTTCTGAGTCACCGCACGTTTTACATAAGTAGAGAGAACGGGATGGTTTTCCGTGGTGTTGGAACCGGTGATAAGGATCACATTCGATTTTTCAATGTCTTCGATGGGGTTCGTCATTGCCCCGCTTCCAAAGGCTGCAGCCAGACCGGCCACCGTAGAGGAGTGTCAGAGACGGGCACAGTGGTCGACATTGTTCGTGCCAATGGCCGCCCGTGTCATCTTCTGGGCAAGGTAGTTCTCTTCATTGGTGAGGCGCGCGCTGGTAAAAACCCCGATGGAATCAGGCCCTGACTCCTCCTTTATTTCATTTAGCCTGCGAGCAACCAAATCCAGTGCCTCATCCCAGGTGGCCTCTCTGAATGTATCATTTTCCCTGATAAGCGGAGTCTTGAGTCGGTCCGGATGCTCCAGAAAATCATACGCGAAACGGCCCTTTACGCAGAGTCTCCCGTAATTCGGGCCCACGTCTTCGACACCGGTAACCCGCACCACCCTGTTATCGGCAACATGCAGGTAAAGCTGACAGCCAACGCCGCAATAGGAACAGGTCGTGCGCACTTTTTTTACTTCAATGGGTGAGAAAAAATCAGGCACTTGATCACGCGGGTAAAGAGCCCCTACCGGGCATGCCTGTACGCACTGACCGCAAAACACACAATCGGAATCCTTCAAGGCAAGGTCTCCCTTTGCCACGATCTTGGACTCCGAGCCACGGTACCCATGGCTGATGGCATTGTTCACCTGGATTTCATTGCATGCCTGGACACATCTCCCACAGAGGATGCAGCGCGAGAAATCCCGCACAAAAAAAGGGTTCACATTCTCGATAGGGTAATGTGTTTCCGCAGGTGGGAAGAGATTCCCCTTCACCTGGTACTCGATGGCAAGCTCCTGCAGGCGGCAGTCCCCGTACGCCGGACACAATTCACGGTGTTCCTCCGGTTCCATGGCCTGCAACTGAAAATCACTCCAGGAATCCATGTCAAGATCCTGTGCCAGGCAGTTATGGTGTCCGGAGGAGAGTAACAGCTCAAGGTTCATTCGGCGCGCCTTTACCACGCGAGGGGATTCCGTCCTGACTACCATATTCGGGGCCGCGGGTGCCGCACAGGATGCAACGAGGTTTCTCGCACCTTCCACTTCCACCACACAGATCCTGCATGACCCGGTAGGTGATGCCCCCTTCAGGTAGCACAGGGTAGGAATATCAATGCCGTTGCGTTTGGCAACTTCCAGAATGGTTTCACCGTCGCTGAAAACAAACTCACTCCCATTAATAACAATCGTTTTTTCTTTTTCCATAGTGACTCCCTAACAGTACATTCCATCCGCGGCGGCCGTACCCACCGGGACGGATGGTGGTTAATTTTCTGCAGTAAGTCCCGTTCCTGGACAAAAGGTCTTGAAAACGGGGCGAGTATAACAGAAAAAAATATTTTTTTTCAAAGCTTTTTTCCTAACCCGCATTTTTCACGGGCCTTCGTAGCGAGGTGGACTCTTGCTCAGCAACTCGGCGGTTATCAACCCACAAATCGGTGTAGAAAACGATGAATCCGCATCTGCCAGTAATAAATGTTCAGCGGAATCATCAGCTTGGGATCAAGGGTGACGTTGGGTATCTTGCCGACGGCGGACAGGTAGTGCACATTGTCTGCAACGGAAAGGGTGCATCCTTTTGCGTGGAGGTACCTGGACGAGCGGTTTCTGAAAGCGTGAAAAAGGGCCTTAAAGGTCTTTAAGAGCATATCGTTAGACCTTGTTTTTCGTTCATCAACCTCTCCGACTGTTTTGTAACTGCTCTCAATCTTCACATGCTCGCCCCCTATTTCTCCTTCCCAGCTCGTGCAGTCTCCCGCAAAAATCACCTTTTCATCAGAATCCAACTCCAGGGGTTCATCAACTTTTCCCACCACGAAATGTATTTTTTTCATCTCCCTATCCACATTAGGCAGATAGGCGCGGTAAATATGCATGGCTTCCTGGAGTGCTCCGGGACATCCCCCCCAGCAATAGTCAGACGAATGCTTTTCCGGAAAAGATCCCACGGTGCACCGCAAATTGCTCTCACGGCCGAAATAATCGTCAATCCGCTCCATACAGAACTGAAAGCTCTCCGTCTTTTTTTGCACTTCTTCCAGCGGGAAATCCCCGGACACCTCTATTTCATCCAAGTCCATTGGACCGAATCCCCGCTCAGATGTCAGGCGCAGGTGAATGAGATCTTTCGGGTCAACGTGAACCATGTGGCATCCTACCGTGTCGACGGCGCAGGAATTGGTGCCCATGACAATGGCACCCATCGGGAAAGGTGTAGGTGTCAACATCATCTTCTGTCCTGCCACGACAGCATCAATGGCGATAAAGGAAGGTAGGATCACCTCCTGGAGATCAGCGATTTTCTGTTCCAGGAATAAATTGTGATCTACCAGCCGGTGCCGGTCGTCCTGGATGCCAATGTAATTCTTGAGACTCAGGGTAAGCCTACACCAGGGATGGGCCTTGAATTTTGGAAGGTTGATAAGATAATCAGTGCGCGTGAGGGGTTTCGGAATAAGGACATGCCTTCTCAGCGCCTCTGGCTTTGTGAGGGTCACAGGAACCTGGGGATATTCGTCAAAATAATAGGTTCTTACCCGGTGTCTTCTAATCACCTCCGGATATCCTGCGTTCTTGAAGCAGAACCTCGTAGGAATAATGATGCCCGAACGTTCACCGACCGCAATTTCTTCCGGATCCCTGGCCTGCTTCCTGGTAGCGGTGAGTACTCCATCAAGAAATTCCTTCCGGGTGAAGGCATGGGGAAACAGCTCCGGGTGTGCAATGACCGTATTTGGTTTCAGGAGGATTCTTCCTCTCGGCCGGGCCCCCAGTTCTTCCATCCCTTCTTTCACGATACCGGCGATCCTGTCGGCATCATAGGAGTCACACCGCATGATGAGAACTCGATGCTTCATCTTCTTTCCTCCCCGGGCGAATCGTTGTGGGTGGTGCTGCAAAAAAAAGCAATAACAGGAGTCAAGGGCCGTTCCTTGCCCGGTGACTTCATGCTGAAGGCCAGGTTTTCAAATGACCAAGAGGGAACCTCTTACTTTTTCCGGTCCAGTTTATCGATGACTTTGTCGTAATAGATCTGATCTTCTTCCAGCAGGGGGCATTTCTTGCCCATCATATTCAACTGCATGATCTTGAAATTGATCCGTTTGATCTGGCGGTATTTTTCCTTCTCGTCCGGGATGTTGCCCAGCATGTCTTCCATCTGCCGGATCTCCTTCCTCAGTTGGATCTCCGGGGGAAGGCAATCAGCATTCTTTAGTATCTTGTAGGCAAGCCTGAGGTCGTCAGGCACATTTGAATCGTCTTCAAGGTCCACGGGCCGGCCGCTCCCCGGAAGATCATCAAACAGGCCATCCTTCAGTGCTTCTTTTATCTTTCGCTCCACAATTTTTTCAAATGCAACCATTGGCCATTCCACCTCATACCTTCCGCCTTTAACCTATACACTCTTTTTCATCCCCGATCAAGCAGATTGCAGGTCGTGCAACCAGCATACTCTCTTGACAACAGAATGATATTTCGTTTATGTGATTCGTAACAAAAGGAAGAACGGCCAAGAAACATGAAACCAAGGGAATCCAGATGATCAATGAGCTGGAAAAAAAAATCATCAATCTGATCCAGGGAGATCTTCCAGTCACTCACAGGCCTTTTGCCCTATTGGCTGAACAGCTTGGTATCTCCGAGACCGAACTCCTTGCAGAGATCCGAAAACTGAAAGATAGCGGCGTCATCAGACGGTTCGGAGCAACCCTGCGTCATCAGGAGGCGGGTTACAGCTCCAATGCCATGGTTGTCTGGAAAGTCCCCGATGAACGCCTGGAAGAAGTGGGAAGGGCTATCGCCAAATTCAAAGAGGTAACCCATTGTTACCAGCGGGAACCACAAAAGGACTGGCCCTACAATCTCTATTCCATGGTACACGGTGCAAATAAGGAAGATTGCCATGAAATAGCAAGGCGACTCTCACGGACTGTGGGCATCAACGATTTTACGCTTCTTTTCAGTGAGAAGGAATTCAAGAAAACGAGCATGGAATACTTTTAGTAACTTATAAGCAAACTTGTGTTCAAAACGAGCCAGAATTTCTTTTGCGATGCTTTGAATGTCAAATTCCAAAATCCAAATGGCAAA
>QMLQ01000164.1 GCA_003646815.1 Deltaproteobacteria bacterium
ACATTTCCGGGCCACGGATGCTCCATTAAAAGGGGCATGGCCTCGGACGAGAGACCCTCGATTTTTTTCCCGAGCTTCTTGTTGAACAGGTCAATAAAATACCCCACCAGCAGCGGGATATCGCCCCGTCTTTCCCGGAGCGGAGGCAGGTGAATGGGCAGGACATTGATGCGATAGAACAGATCTTCTCTGAATCGGCCCTGTTTTACTTCATCCGCGAGATCCCGGGCCGTTGCGGCAATGATGCGTACATCAATTTTCTGGGCGCCCAGCCCCCCCAGCGGGGTGATTTCTTCTTCCTGGAGGACCCGCAGCAGTTTGACCTGGAGGGGAAGCGGGAGCTCTCCGATCTCATCAAGAAAAAGGGTCCCGCCGTTGGCTTCTTCAAAACGGCCCGGCTTATCCTTCAGCGCGTCGGTAAAGGCGCCTTTCTTGTACCCGAAGAGTTCGCTTTCAAGGAGATTTTGGGGGATGCCCCCGCAGTTGATGCTGACCAAAGGTGCTGAAGACCGGTTGCTATTTGTGTGGATGGCCTTGGCGATCAGTTCCTTGCCGGTTCCGCTTTCCCCGGTGATGAGAATGGTGGTCTTGTGGTCGGCCACTGTCTGCACCAGGTCAAAGACCTTGGCCATAGATTCGCTGCGGGCGATAATATTTCCGAATGAATATTTGTCTTCAATTCTCTTGATCTGGCTTTTGAGGCGGACGTTTTCTTCTTTGAGCCGTTCCCTTTCTTCAGCTTTTTTCAAAGTGAGAAGAACTTCGTCGGTCTTGAAGGGCTTTGAGATGTAGTCATAGGCTCCCTTTTTGATTGCTTCAAGGGCTGTTTCAACAGTACCGTAGGCAGACATCATGATGTATGTCTTCTCGGGAAAAGATTGGATGGCCTTTTCCAGGAACGCCATGCCATCCATCTCCGGCATCCGTATATCGCAAAGAATGAAATCGTAATGCGCGGACGCCATTGCCTCCAGCCCCTCGGCACCGTTGGCTGCGCCGGCAACCTCGTATCCCTGCTTGGTGAGCATGGTCTGTAGCATGTGCCGCATATTTTTTTCATCATCAACAATCAGGACCCGGTTCACGTAAATCCTCCTCTGCTCTGTCCCGCTTCCAACGCCGTCACGGCTGGGGATTTTTCTTTAGCGCGCTTTTCTCACGGACCTTCGTAGCGAGGCGGCTTTCCTCCGCCACAGTAGATTGCCCGTGAGAAATGCGGGTCAGGCCTTATGCCCTATGCCCGGCGCCACCACCACTTTCTCCGTTGTACAGTGGAATGTCAAGAGTGATGGTGGCGCCGGGCCCGGGATTATTTTCAGCGCGAATGGTTCCCCCAAGTTCCTTGATAATCGTATAGGAAACGGAAAGCCCCAGGCCTGTCCCTTTTCCCGGGGGCTTGGTGGTGTAGAATGGATCAAAAATGCCGTCAATGTCTTTTTCAGGGATCCCGGTGCCGGTGTCTTTGATCTTAATTCTGATAGTGTTGCCGGCAACTGACGTCATGATGACCAGGGACTTTTCCGCCTCCATGGCGTCCGCCGCGTTGATAATGATATTGAGAAACACCTGCTGGAGTTGATTGGGATCGGCCCAGACAGTATCTCTCTCCGCACGGAGCAGGATGTCGGGCTCAATGCCGGCCATCAAGGGTTGCGGTTCCAGCATCTTGAGGGTGGCCAGAATCACTTCATGCACACTGGTTTCTTTGGGTTCTCCGCCCGCCGGTCTGGAAAAGTCCAGGAGCTGGCGGATGATCCCGTTTATGCGGGCGATCTCGGTTTCAACCCGGTTGAGAAAGTCCTGGCGTTCGGGACCCGTGAGGTCATCTCTCTTGAGGAGGTCCATGTAGCCGAGAATGATGCCCATGGGGTTCCCTATCTCATGGGCGATTCCGGTGGCAAGACGGCCTACGGATGCCAGTTTCTCAGATTTGATCAGTTCTGCCTGGGTTTTCCTGATTTCCTCATTGGCCTTTTCGAGTGATGAAATGTGTGCCTGGAGTTCCTGTTTGTTTTCCTCCAGTTTTTTCAGCATCATCTTGAGGGACCTGTTGAGTTGTCCCATCTCATTTTCAGACGAATCAGGCAGGAAGGGGAGGGCTTCTCCTTTGGTGAAGGCCTCGGTAATGTGGAGCAACTTGTGCACCGGCTTCACCACTGATCGGGAGAGGAGGTACAACCCGACTGAGATGAGAATCAGGGTGTTGAGCAGGATGTAGATAAGGATGAGTTTCCCGGAGCGCCTCATCTTCCGATAGATGTTTTGAAGACTGCTCCATACAGTCACACTCCCCTGGATGCGGCCGTTGTCAAGAACAGGAGCGCTTATAATGAGTGAGTCACTGGCGAGCCAGAGGACCCCCCATGTCTGTCCGGAAAAGCGGGTGGTCTTTTTCCCTGTGGCAAGGGTTTGCCGGGACTGGGCAATGCCCTTCTGCCGCAGTTCCCCGGCTGTGCCGGCAATAAAGAGAATCCTTCCCTTCTGATCCATCACGCTGGCTCCGGAGAAACCCGCTGTCAGGATGAGCCGGGTCAATGCAGGTTTCAGTTGAGGGCCTTTCCGAAGGGAATTTCCTCTTTCTTTGAAATGTAAACGCAGTGTCGAAGAAAGCAATCTGCCCTGCTGGAGTTTCCCTTGAATGAGTGCATGCTCCTGGAAAGTGAGCATGACGACACTGATCAGGAGCATGGCAGCCAGGATGAGAAAAGCCAGCTGGGCAAGGATGCTGATTCTGAGGCTTTGAAGGGGGAGTCTCAAACCCATTCCTCATACAAGAAAAAGATGAAAATACCACCCAAGGATCTGACGCCCGAAAAAGAAATATATGATGGCCCCAAGGGATAGAAACGGTCCAAACGGGATGCGCACCCGGTATCCCTTCCCGGCCATCATGAGGGCGCCGCCGCCAATGACGATCCCTGAGAGGGAGGAGATGAGTATGATGAAAGGAAGGGCTCGCCACCCCACCCAGGCGCCGATCATGGCCAGGAGCTTCACGTCGCCGCCACCCATTCCATCCTTTCCGGTCACCTTCTTAAAGATTACCGCAATGAGATACAGAATGCCCCCGCCGCCTACTGCGCCGATGAGAGAGTCCAGCCAGGTGACGTGTCCGGGAATGAAGGAAACTGCTATTCCCGCAAAAATACCAGGAATAGAAAGAATATCGGGGATAATCTGGTGGTGAAGATCGATGAAACTGATCAAAACCAGAGTAATGATGAACAAAAAGGCCAAGATGTATTGATAACTCACCCCATATCTGATAAAGAGAGCCATGCTCAGGAGGCCGGTTAACAATTCAACCACCGGATAGTGGAAGGATATATGCGCACGGCAGTATCTGCATTTTCCGCGGAGAAGCAGGTAGCTCAAGACAGGAATGTTGTCATAAAACTTGATGCGGTGGCCGCAGCTTGGGCAGCTTGAAGGTGGAAAGACGATTGATTTGTTGAGCGGGATGCGATAAATGCATACATTGAGAAAGCTCCCGAAGACCAGTCCGAAAAGGAGCGAGAAAAAGATCATTACCGTATTTGGTTCCATCTTAGTACTCCAGGATGTTTAGAGATGAATACCACTAAATTTCAAAGGGGATCCCGGAAGAAGGCTCTCGTTCTTTCCATCAACGCGGATAACCCTCAGCTGCGCCTGATTCGGAGAGTTGCCGAGGTATTGGAACAGGGAGGGCTGATCGCTTACCCCACGGATACCTTTTACGGAATTGGCTGCGACCTTTACAACAAAAAAGGCATCCAGCAGATTTACCGAATGAAGAACCGTCCCCTCACCAAGCCGTTCTCCTTTGTCTGTGAAAGCCTGAAAGGGATCAGCCAGTATGCCAAGGTGTCCAATTACGCGTATAAAACCATGAAAAGCCTCCTGCCGGGCCCGTACACGTTCATCCTTGAGGGAACCAAGCTGGTGCCGAAGATCATGCTGACCAAGAGAAAGACCGTGGGTATCCGTGTCCCCGACAACAGGATTTGCCTTGCTATTGTTGAGACCCTGGAACGGCCTGTTATCAGCACCAGTGCAGGTTATGATGATCCTGGAGCTATCCAGGAAGCCTATGGTCCCTTTCTTGATGTCATAATTGACGGCGGAATAATTTACCCCAGCCCGTCGAGCGTGGTTTCGCTCATAGGTGATATGCCGGAAGTAATCAGGGAAGGGAAAGGAGACGTGAGCAGATTTATCTGAGAACGGGGTTGAGCCCGCCTTGCCAGGTATACTCTACCCTTGCGTGGGTTTTCTGGAGCCATTTCAGCAGGGACCGCGAAGCCGAGTCGAACAGGAGGTCCCAGAATCTTGCCCCGTGCCGCTTGGGATACACCAGCTCCACATCCCCCCTTAGCCCTGTCATTTTTTTCGCCAGCTCGACGGCATCCTGAAAATTACCAAGGCGATCCACCAGGCCCAGCTCTTTTGCCCTTTCTCCCGAAAAAATCCGGCCGTCGGCGATTGCCTCAACCTTCTCTTTTGAAAGGTGCCTTCCTTCGGCAACGGCTGAAACGAATTGCCCTTGTATGTCCTTGATAACATGCCCGAGGATCTTCCTGTCCCGGTCAGTGAGTTCTCGTTGGGGATAGCCCACGTCCTTGTATTCGCCACTTTTTATTACTTCGAGGTTGATGCCGATCTTTTCGAGGAGTGACTTGAACTGGACGAACTCCATAATGACCCCGATGCTTCCGGTGATAGTTCCGGGATTTGCGACAATTCTGTCAGCTGCTGACGCCACATAGAAGCCGCCGGATGCAGCGACGCTACCCATGGAAGCGATGACCTTTTTCTTCTTCCTCGTCCTCTTCAATTCCTCATAGATTTCCTGGGAGGGGCCAACACCTCCCCCGGGAGAATCAATCCTGACAATGATAGCCTTGATGCTTTTGTCTTTTCTGAAGCGGATGATTTGGGAGATGACCGGCTGGGCATTTACAATAGTACCGTTTATGGGAACCACCCCGATCTTTTGGGTAAAAGAGATGTGGGATGTTGGGGAGACGAACTTAACAACAAGGACGGCTACGGTGCCCAGCAACAGTGCAAAGACCGCTATGATGAGAAGCACGGTAAATATGGGATGCTTTTTTTTCGCCATCTAGTTGGATGCCTGGTCCGGTTTTTCCAACTCCACGTCAGAGGCATCTGCCGAGCTTTCCTCGGATTCAGGGACATTTTCTGAGGAAGGTTCTGCTGGGGAGGCCTCTACGGTTTCTGCACCATCGCCCGCTGATTCCGGTTCGGCTGCAGTTTCTGCGTCGGAAACCGGGGCCATGTCTGATTCCGTTTCGGCTTCCAGGTTGTCCCCCTCCTGTGCCTCTGCAGCATCCGATCCTTCCTCATTATCCGAAGTGGAATGCCGCTGGAGATTCATCATCTCTTCCTTCAGAAGTTCCCCGAGGTTCGACGTGGCGCCGCTCCCATGACTATTGAGGTAACTGGAGTAGGAAGGCTTTTCAGAGGTCTCTTCGAGTTTGCGGATGGAGAGGCCTATTTTCTTGTCTTGAGGAGACACATTGACGACCTTTGCCTGGATGACATCATCCACCTGGAAACGTGAAAGGCTCTGCCCTTTCTTGTCTTTCGGCAATTCGGAGATATGGATGAGGCCTTCTATGCCCTCCTCCAGTTCAACAAATATCCCGAAGTCAGTTACGTTGGTCACCGTTCCGGTCACCCTGGTACCCGCCTTGTATTTCACCGGGATTTCATTCCACGGATCCGGAACAAGCTGTTTGATTCCCAGGGAAAAACGTTCATTGTCCTTGTCGATATTGAGGACAACGGCCTGTACTTCCTCCCCTTTCTTGTAAACTTCAGAGGGATGCTTGATCCGCCGGGTCCAGGAGATGTCAGAGATGTGTACCAGCCCGTCGATTCCTTCGTCAATGCCGATAAAGATTCCGAAATCAGTAATGTTTTTTATTTTTCCTTCAATGGTCGTGCCAACAGGATATTTTTCCGCGATGACATCCCAGGGGTTTGGCTCCACTTGCTTCATGCCAAGGGAGATACGCTTCTTGGTTGCGTCCATGTTGAGCACCATGACGTCCACCATATCCCCCACACTCAAGAGCTGGGAAGGATGCCGCACTTTTCTCGTCCAGGACATCTCGGAGACATGGATCAATCCTTCGACGCCCTCTTCGATCTCCACAAAGGCTCCGTAATCAGTGAGGCTGACCACTTTGCCTTGGATGCGGGTCCCTGACGGGTACTTGTCGGCGGCATTGCTCCACGGGTCGGAGGTCAATTGCTTGACCCCGAGTGACACGCGTTCCCTTTCCCGGTCAAAACTGAGGATCTTCACCGTTATCCTGTCACCCACGTGATACATTTCAGATGGGTGGCCGACCCGGCCCCATGACATGTCGGTGATGTGTACGAGTCCGTCAATACCCCCAAGGTCTACGAACAATCCGTAATCAGTGATATTTTTTACGGTCCCCTCCAGGGTCGCGCCTTCTTCAAGGACCTTCAGTGTTTCTTCCCTCAGTGCCATTCGCTCCTCTTCCAGGATGGCTCTCCTGGACAGAACGATGTTTCCCCGTCGCTTATTGTATTTCACAATCTTGAAATCATGCTCGGTGCCCACCAGGGAATCCATATCCCGTATGGGCCTGAGATCCACCTGGGACCCCGGCAAAAAGGCCTGGAGGCCTATGTCAACAGAAAGCCCGCCTTTAACCCGGGACACAATCTTTCCCCGGATGGTTTTATCCTCTTCATAGACCTTCTTGATCTCGTCCCATATTTTTATCTTGGCAGCCTTTTCCTTGGATAGGATAATAAGCCCTTCATCGGTTTCCTTTCGCTCAAGGAGAACCTCCACCTTATCTCCCACCTCGGCTGTGATATTCCCTTCAGCGTCAATGAACTCTTCTATGCGGATTTGCCCTTCAGACTTGTATCCAATGTCCACAAGGACATATTCCTTGTCCACCTGTACAATTTCTCCCCGGACAACTTCACCTTCCTGGATACTCCTGAGGCTTTCCTCGTAGAGTTCCATGAAACTGCCTTCAGACGAGCTTTCCTGTTCAAGATTCGCTTCGTCGCCTGATTGGGATAACTCATTGGAGTCACTGCTAATAGGTGCTTCATCCATGCTGTTTTCACCAGTTTTTTCTACCATGATTTCGTCTGTTCCATTTCCCATTCAACCAAATACCCCCTGCGTCTATTTGCCTTTCTGACAAGCTTAACCTTTGATAAATAGCAAAAGATTATAAAAAATTCAACGTTTATTTTTATTGCATGATTTGGAAGGATTGTTACGCTTTTCTTACATTGTCCAACATGAGTTGGATTACCTCCTCCAAATCCAGGTCCGATGAATCAATGATGATTGCATCTTCAGCCGGCTTTAGAGGTGCAAGGTTCCTTGATTCATCCTGCCGGTCTCTCTTTTTCAGGAGCCTTTCCACTTCCTCGAACGTGATATCTTCCCCGCGCCCTTTCCGTTCAAGGTA
>QMLQ01000165.1 GCA_003646815.1 Deltaproteobacteria bacterium
ATGGTTTCAGTGGACGATCTCAAAAAAATCTGGCTCATAGCTTCTCTCGAGGAACCTTTGCTGGAAAAAATACGGCCGTTGTCCCAACTCCGCCTTTTCGGCGAAAAGGCAGTGCTTTTTGAAGAAGGTCAAGAAGCCGACACCTTGTACATGCTCCTTACCGGCAAGGTGCTCCTGGAGCTGAAGGCTTCTGACACCATCATGATTTCTCTTGAGGCCATGAAACCGGGTGATCCCTTCGGCTGGTCGGCCATTGTCCCGGGATCACTATACACCGCCAATGCCACCTGCTCCGAGCCCTGTGAACTCATAACCATTCCCGGAAAAGATTTACGGCAAATCATGGACAAAGATCATCTTCTCGGTTACCGTATTATGGAAGGTATTTCAAGAATCCTGCAAACGCGGCTCTTGACCCGAACCAACCAGTTCCTCAAAACTTTTCAACAGCTTCCCGACATGGCCAAGTTATTCAAGCAGGAGTAAAGATCACTGGCCCTTAATCGGGAAGGGTATCGTAAAAATAGCGCATGGTATCGGACCGGGTAACAATGCCGATCAGGTCCCCGTTTTCTACGACCGGAAGACGACCGATATCGTGCTTGATCATTCTGCGAGCGGCCTGGAGCACACTGCTTTCAGGTGGAATGTCATACACTTTTCCCGACATGAATGCCTTGACCGGTGCCTTCAGCTGTGATGTTTTTTTTACCTTCCTAAAATCTCTCCTGGAAATAATCCCGGCGACCTTCTTTCCCTCCACTACCGGAATTCCTGTGTACCCGGTTTTCCGCAAGATGGCCGCCACCTCTTCCATGGGCGTTTCCGGCGAAACCGTCATTACCGGAAAGGACATCAGATCACCGATCCGCACCGAGGCCTGCTGATTCCCTTTTATCAACTCAACGATCCACTCCTCCACTGCATCAGGATTGACCTCCTTAAGCAGGGCCGAACCCGCTCCGGGATGGCCTCCCCCTCCCATACTCCTCATAATCATGCCCACATTCAGCCCTTCAACCTCGCTTCTGCCGATCACCATGGTACGGGCCTTGTCCCGGTCGGTGAAAATTCCGAACGCTGCGTCCACGTTCACAATATCCTGGTACATGTCTACCACGATGGCAAGTCCGGGAGTATGCCCTTCTACAGCAACCTTGTTGATGCTGATATGGTAGCCGTTCAATGTGCTCCTCGAAGAATGCTGCAGCATCTCGAACAGGATCTGTTTCTGCTTGGGACCATAGGCCGGCCGCAGGAAGTTCTTGAGCACATTCAGATCCGCACATTGCTCCAGGAGATAGCCGGCAGCCCTCGCGTCCCTTGCGGTTGTACCGGGAAAGGTCAAGCTTCCGGTATCCTCGTAAATACCTGCTAAAAAAAGGGTGGCATAAATGCGAGATATCTGGATCTTTTTCCTTTCCATCTCCTCCACAAGGAGCGTAGTAACAGCTCCGGTTTTTTCCTGGTTAAGTACCGCTGCCCGAATATCATCGCTCTGATGATTGTGATGATCCCAGACATGGATCTCGACATCGGGGCTCGCAAGGAGATCGTCCATTCCTTCCACCCTGGCTCGTTGGGCAGTATCAACCACGATCAAGCGTGATACTTCAGCCAGGTCAACAGCGTCTCTATCAAAAAGAGAAAAGAGATCCTTGTGAATGGACAGAAATGCCCGTACATTGGGATTGAGGGTCTTGGGCACAATGGGCCTGGCTTCGGGGTAGACAATTGAGGCTGCAACAAGGGATGCCAGCGCATCAAAATCTGCATTCTTGTGAGTAACTATTATTTCCATAACTCCTCTTTTTTCCCTTTCCCTTTGAGGCTCCATAGCAATCATGAATTCACCCAAATCAAGGAGCCGGAGAGAATTTCCAGGTGGAATAATTTCTTCTCATTCACCTGTATCCGCGAAAAGGGCATTCACTCTCTTTTCAAGTTCATCCCTGATCTTGCGCATGAAGGCAATCCCTTTTCCCGCGGGATCAGGGATATCCCACTCCTCCGCTTTAACGCCTGGAAACAAGGGGCAGGCGTCCTCACAACCCATAGATACCATCAAATCGGGATGAAAGCTTCCTTGTATTGCATCAAGGGATGTCGGTTTCCGATATGCCATGTCAATGCCTTTTTCGCTCATGGCCTTTACCATATCCGCATTGACCTCTGCTGCCGGTGCGCTCCCCGCACTTGCAACATCGAGTCGATCCCCGAAATAGTATCGTGCAAAACCACTCGTCATCTGACTCCGGCATGCATTCTCCCTGCAAACGAAAAGAACACGTTTCCTGTTCAGTACCGGTCCCACAAGCTCGCCCGCCTTCTTTCTTGCATCAACAAGGGCGGTGGAATGGTTCTCTATGTCTCCCACATGTTCTATCATTCGATAGCCCAGTGTCCCCTGAAAATATGCACCGACTGCGTCGAAAAAATATTTGGCCGCCATCTCGGTCCCTTCAAACAGGTTCTTTCCTTTGGTGGCACCCACCGCCAGCAGGAAGCCCTTTCTCCACTTGCGCCCCGGATCACTGAGTTTATGGGTATATTTCCTGGCCCACAGGGCCTGGGACCGGTCAATCAAGGCCTTTAGCTGGGCTGTTGGGCCATAGAAAAATATGGGGGTGGCCATCACGACCAGGTCCGCTTTCCAGAGCAGGGAGTACACCTCCTGCATATCATCTTCCAGGGGGCAGAATCCCTTCCGGTCGCAGGTGCCGCACTCCTGGCACGGATTAATATGCATCCGCGCCACATCCAGCTGCCGGGTTTGGGCACCCAGTTTCTCCGCTTCTTCCAGGAAGGCGGAAAGCAATGCAGCAGTGTTTCCCTTTTTCCGGGGACTCCCCTGTAATCCGAGAACAAACATCAACTCTGCTCCCCCTAATTTTTTCTTCTTTCCGGGACATACACGTGCGGGATCTTGTCCTCGTTCCACTCCTTCGAAACGTAAAGATTGCAGTAGCAACTGCCGTACTCCTTCACATCGGCTTCCCGATACACGCACGGACAGACAATATCTTTATCCTTTTCACGATCCCCCGATGCCAGCCTGCATGGACAGGCCATGTACCCATACCGTTCCTTGTTGGTAAGAAGGGCTTCCAGGAGCTGCGTCACATGCTCTTTGTCCCTGTTGAAAAAATACCCCTTGGGTTCCTGGACCTTCTTCATTGTTTCAAACAACAACTCCACGTTGTTGGTAAGCCCGAGCGCTTCCCTGAGTTCGTCCTCCCTGTGCCCCACGATAACCCTGTCCCCGATAATGATAGTCGGGAACGAACAATTGGGGTTCCACTTCCTTATTTCTTCCAGTATAGCGGCCCGCTCCTCCCCTTCCAGCAAGTCCACATCCATAGAGTCATACTCTACCATGCAGTCATTCAAAAACCGCTTTGTGGCCTTGCAATGGCCGCAGGTGCTCAGTGAATACATTTTGATCGGCGTTGCCATATTTCTCTCCCTTCATTTTTTCTTCAGAATGCTTTTCATGCTATTTCAAACCTCTTAACACCCTTCATCATCAACAATCACGGCGCCTGAAGATGAGGGCTGAACCGGTTTTGCCGGAGGTTTTTGAATCGCTTCCGCCTTGGGTTTCTCCTCTGGAACCGCCGATATCCTTTGTGCCGCAATCCGGTCTGGGTTGACAACGGCAAGGACAATGCCAAGAACCACCAGGATCCCGGCTGCCCATACCTTCGCTTTCCTGGATCCAACAGGCAGGGTCTCCGGATCGCCCAGCTTGTTTTCCACCTTTTCCACCAGCCAATACGCACCCACGGCCATGAGACCAACCAAAAGGGCGATAACACCGGAGTTAATCTTCAACACGTCTGACAGACGCACGGCCCCCATACTGCCTGAAGAATAAAATTTTTCAATGAGCGGAAAAAGCTCTGCAAAAATAATTGATCCCAGGATCATCCCAACCACAAAAATCAATCCGTCCAGTTTCCCCGAAACTGTCGACACGACCGATGTGGTCGGTCAGTAACCGCCGATTACAAAGCCCATCCCGAGGACGAATCCTCCGATAATCTGGGGCCAGATAAAGGTAGGCAGGAAATATACCCGTGAAAGATCAATCCATCCGAAGACCGAGAAGAAGAGCAGCCCCATCATGCATACCACGATCGCCGTAACATCACCTTCAGCACCGCAAAATCCCTGAGATAAAAAATAGATACCAGTTTTTTCGCGTTTCCAAAGCCAGCTCTTTCCAAGAGAAACCCGAACAGGACTCCAATCAGGCCGGCAAGCTGCAGGCTGTAGGCGAAATCAAACCATCCGAACTTGTACAGAGGTCCCATCAGAGCCACTCCTTCCTCAGGAAATACGCCGTTGCGTATGCTCCTGCAAAGATACAGAACATGAATACCCAGCTTCCGAATGCCAGCTCAGACGCACCGGTCAGGGCCTGACCGCTGGTACAGCCCCGTGCAAGCCTGGCGGCAAAGCCTGAAAGGATCCCTCCGAAAAGTGCAAGCCAGAGCCGTGCGCCTGCCCCAATGTTCGGACCGCGAACAATCTCTCCCTTGACCCTGTTGGAGATGAAGGCGGAGAACAGGCCTCCCAGGCCCGCCCCCAGGGTAAGAAATACCAGCCACGCCATGAGCGGCGATCTTCCGCCACCTAAATATTTTGCATAGTACGGGTTTGTTGCTGCATGTTCGGGGGCCACCAGATGCACACCGGCTACGGCGATTCTCGCAAAGGAAGACGATGATCCGAGTCCCCTTCCCATGGTATAAAAGCTGAACAGCAAGACCAATCCCAGCAGCGTCCCTATGACGTACGGATTCGCATAACGTGTCTTCATACCATCACTCTCCCTTCTCTTCATATTTGACGGTGCCAAAACCTACGCGCCGAGAACCGTTCTCTTTTCCAGCGCCCATTCCGCCATCTGCTTTACGGTATAATGGTGCAATGCGCCGTCGTGGTACAGGGTAAATCCGCTCTCATCATTGGTGAGCTCCAATACCTTCGATTTCGCACCCTCGCAACCCAGCAACCCGGCGATTCGGACCGCAAGCCCTCGCTTTGCGGGATCAGACGCTGAGAGAAACGGCATAATGTGTGAAACCGCGTGCGGGAGAAGCTCCGGACGTTTTTCCACGAGTCGTGCGATCCCCCAAAGAACACCCCGCTGCATCATCTCGTGTTCCTGAAAATTGCCGTCCTCCCGTATGTAGGATAGTAGGATATTCGCGTACTCCGTTGCAAGACCTTTGTGACATGCCAGGATCTCTCCAAGAGCCTCGGAGGAACCCCACCCGATACCGCCCGACTCATCGTTTAAGTTCCACATGAGCCTCCGCATGATGACGCGCGCGGATTCCATGTCTTTGTCTGCGAGCTCCGCCACAACAATGCCCATCGCTGTGACGGCGTGCCATTTTAGCTGCTCATTGGTATGATAGAGAAATGAAAAAAGGGGGTTGATTACTTTCCGGGGAGGGAGGCTTCTGAGTTCGCGGAGTGCAGCGGAAAATTCGGAGGATTCAAGGAGTTCTTTTACCCGTTGCTTGAGGTCGCGGCCCTTCAAATCCTGCATGCCCACGATGACCTCTCTCACGCGTCCTCTGTGAATGAAATACAATCCTGCGGACAGAAACTCATGACTTCATAGATCTCTTCTTCGGGATATTCCTCCAAGTCTTGAATTTCGATAAACCCGGTTTCCCTGTCTCGCACAAAAACCTCTGGACACAATTCGAGGCACGTTTCACAGTCAGAACACTCCCTGATATCAATGGCCGGTACTTTTTTCATTACTGCTTTCAGCCCGTTTTCGCTTCCACACGAGATACTCGGCATAGGTAAACCCGCTGCCAAGTTCTGAGGGTCCATTTCCGTGGCTGCACTTTCTACAGACCCGACAGCGGGTTTCACCGCACATTTGACATTCAAAACAATCAGCACATTTCTCTCTTGGAACATACTCAAAAGGCATTATCCACGTTCCAGACTTCCCAGACCTTGCCCACAAGATCGGGGCCCGGCTTAAGGGTCGGTTTTCCAGGCTCCCATCCGGAGGGCGTTGCTTCACCGCCCTTTGTCTTTCGTACCAGCTGAAAGGCCTTTACCTGCCGGATCAGTTCGCTCACGTTCCGTCCCACGGAAGGTGTCAGGATTTCAATTGCCTGGATCACCCCGTCCGGATCGATGATGAAGCGTCCCCGCATCTCAACACCGGCATTTTCTTCGTAAACCCCGTACACCTTGCCAATATTTCCCGAACCGTCCGAGAGGATCGGAAAAGGAACGCCGCCGTCAACCATTTTCGATAGTTCGTGATCCTGCCACATCTTGTGGACAAAATGGCTGTCCACGCTTACTGCCAGCACATCCACTCCCATGGACTGCAATTCTTCATACTTGGTGGCAACTGCCGCCAGTTCAGTCGGTCAAACAAACGTGAAGTCCCCGGGGTAAAAGCAGAGAACTACCCATTTCCCCAGGTAATCCGAAAGGCTTACCTGCCCGAAATTTCCATCCTGGTACGCCGGCGCCTCAAAATCCGGCGCCTTGGCCCCTACTCTTGCTACTGCCATTTCAACCGCCTCCTTTTTCGCATCTTGTTCTCTTGTTTCAGTTTCACTCCCTGGCGTCCCGACCGTTGCGCCGGTCGGTTTGCCACACCCAACCTTCAATTCTTTCATGGAACCACCTCCCTTCAAGAGCTGCGTTAAGGCCTTCCAAATTTACCCCTTGCACTATATCAATACGCCCCTTAAAAGGTCACGACCTCGAAACCTTCAGCATAGTACCGTGCAATACTGGGGTGGCCCACCATTTCATCAAGGAGGGGAAGCCCTTCGGCCTTCACCGCATCCAGGGACCCCATTTTATTTGAACATGCCTTGCAGACTCCTTCTATAAGGCCCTGCGCCTTTGTCTTTTCATAGAGTTGATGCATGGGATTGTCTTTTTTTGCCAGTTCAGGCACCAGTTTTGTTGCGGACCCTTCTATAACCAGCTTGACCTCATGACCCCTCTCCTTCATGTCAAGAGCGTTCAGGAGCACATGGATGAAGCACATAAAATCGCCATTATACGCGAACAGCGCAAATTTTTTCATGTTCGTCTCCTAACCTGGAAGTGCCTGTGCTATTTTCCGGGCCAGTTCCCTGCAGGGCTCCAGGCTCTCCTGATCCGGCACATACTGGATCCGCGCACCCGGGTCAACCACGTCAAACTTCATGGTCTCCAGCTCCTGGTTGATGAGTTTCACCGCCTCTCCGCTCCAGCCAAAAGAACCGAATGCCGCTGCTATCTTGTTGAGAGGTTTCAGGCCTTTCATGTAGGTGAGAAAATCCGCAACCGTGGGGAAGAGACCGTTGTTCAGCGTGGGTGAACCTACGATAACCGCACCCGCATCCATAATCTCCGTAATGATATCGCTCCGGTGGCA
>QMLQ01000166.1 GCA_003646815.1 Deltaproteobacteria bacterium
ACTGGATCCTGAAGGGCTGGTATTCGTCCACGGGGAGTACTGGCGGGCAACAGCGGATGAGCCTGTGGAAGAGGATGAACGGGTGGAAGTGACTGAAATGGACGGGCTGACTCTCAGGGTCCGACGACTCGACCACTCGGTTTCTTGAAGACTTGATTCTTGGAAGACAGGACTTTGGAGAATTTCGAACAGGCTATGGTGCAGCCCTGCGGCCCGCAAGTGCCAGAAGTGCGCTTTAGTCGGATGAATCTAAATTTAGGAGGAATGATATGTTTTACATACTAGCGGTTGCTTTGATTGTGCTCTTTTTGGCATCGGCCATCAAGGTCCTCAAGGAGTATGAGCGGGGTGTCATTTTTAGGCTCGGCCGTGTCATAAAGACAAAGGGTCCTGGGCTAATCATCCTCATCCCGGTGGTGGATAAAATGGTGAAAGTGAGCCTGCGTCTCGTGGCCATGGATGTGCCGGCCCAAGATGTGATTACCCGTGACAATGTGTCGGTGAAGGTCAACGCGGTGATCTATTTTCGGGTCATGGACCCCACCAAGGCGGTTGTCGAGGTGGAAAACTACTTGTTTGCCACCTCACAGCTCGCCCAGACCACCCTGCGGAGCGTGTGCGGCCAGGTGGAGATGGATGACCTCCTTTCGGAGCGGGATAAGATCAATACCCAGCTGCAGAATATCCTGGACAAACACACGGATCCCTGGGGAATCAAGGTGACCACGGTAGAAGTGAAGCATATCGACCTTCCCCAGGAAATGCAGCGTGCCATGGCCAAACAGGCCGAGGCTGAAAGGGAACGGCGTGCCAAGGTGATAAATGCAGAAGGGGAATACCAGGCCGCCACCAAGCTTGCGCAGGCCGCAGAGATCATCCATGTGCATCCGGAAGCCCTGCAGCTCAGGTACCTGCAGACCCTGCGGGAGATTTCGTCAGAAAGCAATTCCACGACATTGTTTCCCATCCCGATTGATCTCCTGTCGCCCTTCATACGGAACAGGAAGCCGGAAGAATAGCCAACCGGACGAGGAAGGGAAAATGGGGACGGGTTTACTTTTTAATCGGGTACTGTTATAAGAATGGCTGCTGTGAGGCGAAACCAATGGACATGATCAAGGAGTGTACATTATGACAGAAGACGCGAAAAGGAAAGAGGCTCAGGAAGAAACAAAGGCGGAGGCCAAAGAAGAAGTCGTAGAAGTCCAGGAGGATACCAAGGCTGAACCCAAAGAGGAACCTAAGGCGGGAGCCAAGGAAGAGGAAAAAGAGGAAGAAAAACCCATAGACAAGATGACCGCCAAGGAACTCAGGGAGATCGCTATGGAGATCCCCGGGGTGAGCGGCGTTCACGCCATGAAGAAGGATGAACTCCTGGCAGTGGTGAAAGAGGCAAGGGGAATCAAGGATGAGGCTCCGCAGAAAAAGAAGATCGTAAAGACCGCAAAGAAGGTTTACACGGTCAAAGAGCTTAAAGCAAAGATCGCCCTGCTCAAGGAAGACAAGGAAAAGGCCAGGGAGGCAAAAGACAAGACCAGAGTGGAAGTCTTGCGCCGTCGCATCAACCGGATGAAAAAACTCACCAGGAAAGTTGCCCAGGCCTGACCGGGCTTTCGTGTGAAAACAGGTCTTGGGGACATGGCATGCCCCTGAGACCTGTTTTTTTGTTGACCTTCGAGATGTATCGGCACGGGGAAGCGAGCACAGGCGCCTTTACAGGGAAAGGTCGGCACTGGAAAGGAGAGACGGACGACGATGGCATGCCGGAAAAACCGGGCATCCCGGTGAATACAGTTCGAGGCGCGGAAATGAAAATCAGGATCGGGACAAGGGGAAGCAATCTGGCCGTTGTTCAATGTGAATGGGTTCGGGACAGGCTCAGGCAGCACAACCCTTCCGTGGAGGTGGAGCTGATCAGGATCAAAACCAAGGGCGACAAGATCCTTGATTCTCCTCTCAGCAAGATCGGGGGAAAGGGCCTCTTTGTAAAGGAAATCGAGGACGCTCTTCTTGTGAGGAAAGTTGACCTGGCCGTGCACAGCATGAAGGACGTTCCGGCTGAACTCCCAAAAGGCCTTATCTTGACCGCCTACCCGGAACGGGAAGATCCCCGCGATGTCCTGGTTTCACATGGTGACATCCCGCTCGCCGAGCTGCCGCGCCATGCGCGGCTGGGCACCAGCAGCCTCAGGAGGGCAGCCCAGGCCCTGCATCGGCGGCCTGACCTTGAAATTGTTCCCCTGCGCGGCAATGTGGATACGAGGCTGAAGAAACTGCGAAGTGGTGCGCTGGACGCCGTGATCTTAGCGGCGGCGGGTATGAGCCGCCTGGGACTCGAGGACCGGATCAGCCAGGTACTACCCACAGGGGAGATACTGCCCGCCGTTGGGCAGGGGGCCCTTGGGCTGGAAGTGAGGGAAGACAACGAGGCGGTCATCAATTTGCTGGCTGCTATGAATCACCCTCCTACTGAATGGGCGGTGCGGGCCGAAAGGTCTTTTCTGCAGCGGCTCGAGGGAGGGTGCCAGGTTCCGATTGGCGGCCTTGCCCGGTTTGACGGGGATGAACTTGTCCTCGAAGGGATGGTGGCGGAGCTGGATGGGTCCCGCCTCCTCCGCGATGAGGTGCGCGGGAAGAAGGAACAGGCCGCGGAGCTGGGGAATTTCCTGGCTGAGGGGCTTCTAGGAGGGGGTGCAGGAGAGATCCTGGAGCGTGTCTATGGAAAAGACGAAAAAAGGTAGAGTGTACCTGGTCGGTGCGGGACCCGGAGATCCCGGCCTGCTCACCATAAAGGGGCGAGAGTGCCTTTCCAGGGCCGACGTGGTGGTTTATGATTTCCTCGCGAATCCCGTGTTTTTGGGCTATGCACGCAAAGAGGCGGAGGTTATTTATGTTGGGAAACAGGGCGGGCATCATACCGCCACCCAGGAAGAGATCAATGAATTGATTGTAGAGCGCGCCGGGCGGGGAGAAACAGTCGTGCGGCTTAAAGGCGGGGATCCGTTTATCTTCGGAAGGGGAGGAGAAGAGGCGGAGGAACTGGTTGCAGCAGGGGTTGAATTTGAAGTAGTGCCGGGGATTACCTCGGCCATCGCAGTTCCCGCCTATGCGGGGATTCCGCTTACCCATCGGGACCACACAGCGACGGTTGCATTTATAACCGGTCACGAAGATCCGAAAAAGGAACAGTCAAGTATCGCGTGGGACAAACTGGCAACCGGTGCGGGGACCCTCGTGTTTCTCATGGGCGTGGGAAACCTCCCGGCAATTACCGACAGGCTAATGAAATACGGAAGGAGCCCTCAGACACCGGCAGCGGTGATTCGCCACGGCACCGGCCCTGATCAGCAGACTGTATTGGGCACCCTTGCCTCAATCGCGGAGACAGCAGAAGAGGCAAGGATAAAACCGCCCGCCATTATCGTGGTGGGAGAGGTGGTGGATCTGCGGAAAAAGTTGCAATGGTTCGAGAAGAGGCCGCTTTTCGGCAGACGTATTGTGGTGACCCGTGCCAGGGAGCAGGCAAGCGGTTTCCTGGAAAAACTCTCCCTGCTTGGGGCGGATTGCATTCAATTTCCTACCATCGAAGTCGTGCCTCCGGAAAGCTGGGATCCGCTGGATTCAGCGATCCGTCAATTGTCCCGTTATGACTGGCTGATCTACACCTCGGTCAACGGGGTCAAATATTTTCTGGAGCGTCTGGAAGCCGCTGAAAAGGACGTCCGGGAACTCAAAGGAATCAGGATTGGAGCTATCGGGCCCGGAACGGCAAAGGCCTGGGCTGCCAGAGGGATAAGTCCTGACCTGGTACCGGGAGAATACCGCGCCGAGGCAGTGGCGGAATCAATGGCCAGGTTCGGGGTCAAGGGGAAGAGAATCCTGCTGCCCCGGGCGTTGAAGGCCCGGGAGATCCTGCCGGAAACTCTGCGGGAAATGGGCGCGGAAGTAGACGTGGTACCGGCCTACCGGACCATCAGGCCCGATTATGATGTGGACCGTGTTCGTGGAATGTTCCAGCGCGGAGAGATCCACATGGTCACCTTTACCAGTTCCTCCACTGTGACCAATTTCATGGAGATGTTCAAGGGGAGCGAAGAAGAGGTCAGGAAATGGATGGAGGCCGTTACCGTGGCCTGTATCGGTCCCATTACCGCGAAGACCGCAGAAAATTCAGGGATCCATGTGGATCTCATGCCACCGGCCTACACCATTGAATCCCTGACCGACGCCATTGTAGCGCACGAGCTCAAGAAAGAAATTTAGTAGTGTTATTCATAGATATATCCCATGCATGATTTGTTCACCACGGAGCCATAGATTGCACAGAGGAGGGAACTGCCCGGCATTTTAACGTTTTCGTGCCGGCAAAAAGATCCCCGTGTGCCTTCCCCTTTGGACGGTATAGCTTGAAAACCATAGGCCTTGAAGGTTTTGTGTAAAAAAATTGCTGTGCCCCTCCCTTCCCCGATTACCCTTGATCTGCGTCTTGGGGTTCTTCATTCGGCGAGGGTGAGATTTGCCCGAGTTCCCGGAGTTCCTCGATCCTGTTGAGCGGCCTTTCAAGCTGACGGCGCCTGGTGGTCATAAGGGCCTCGTATTCCTTCTGACTCTCATTGATCCTCTTGCCCAGCACCTCCATTTTCTTCGCAAAATTTTCCCACTGTTTCTTAAATGCACCAAGAAGAGAAAGGATCTCGGTGGAGGTCTGTTCCAGGGCGAAGTTGTCTATGGCCTGCCGGATAACCGCGAGGACCGCGAAGAGGGTGAGGGGAGAACACGGGATTACCTTGTTCTTGATGCTGTTGTCCAGGATGGTGCTGTCCTGCTCGTGGATGAATCCGTAGACCTGTTCATTGGGAATGAAAAGCAGGACGTAATCCAGGGTGTTCTGCTGGGGATTGATGTAGTCCCGGCTGGTGATTTCCTTGATCCGCGCCTTCACATCCCGGAGGAAGTCGTTCCGGTACTTTGACTTTTCAAGTTCAGAGCCTGTTTCAAGAAACCGGAGGTAATTGTCCAGGGGAAATTTGACGTCCATGTTCAGCTTGAGGTCTTTGGGCAGGAGAAAGGTGAAGTCAGGCCGGGTGCCGATCCCTTCCACGGCCTTCTGTTTCACGTAGTTCACATTCTCAATGAATCCGGCAAGGCGCAACACATCCTCGGCCATGCGCTCCCCCCACTGGCCCCTGCTCTGGGTACTGGAGAGGGCCTCACGCAAGGTGTTGGTGGTCTCGATCAAGGTGTTTGTCTGCTGACTCGCTGACTTGAGCTGGCTGGTGAGTTCGCCGAATTTCTGAACCCGGTCTTTTTCCAGGTCCTGCACCAGAGTGGAAACCTTCTGCAGTTCGGTCCCCATGCGTGCCAGTTGCTGGTCAATCAACCCCTTCTTTGCATCCAGGTCATGCAGACTTGATTCCCGTTCGGCGTCAAGGCGGGATTTTGCCAGCTTGAGGAATTCTTCGGTGCTTTTCTGGAGGGCATCGAGGGAGAGGCTTCCAAAACTTGCCTTCACATCGGCAAGCACGGCCTCCATTCCTGCTTTTCGCTGTGTTTCGCTCTCCGCAAAGAGCTCCGCAGCCAGCTCACGGGCAGTCTTCGCGTGGATTGTTCTCAGCAGAAGGGCTACAGCAAGTCCTAGTGCGAAGCCGGCAAGGAACGCTACCACTATGGGCCAGTATGTCATGAAGTCCTCCGGGTTGCGGTTCGGGTCATTCATGGCAATTGTTATGTTACTCAGGCTCATCTGTCAACCACAGAGAGGCTAACCCGGATTTCTCACCAATAATCTCCTGTGACGGCGGAGAGCCATGACTATTGCGTTGCGCTTGAAAAATGACCTCGACGCATTGTGAAAATACGCCTGCGCCAATTTTCCTGCGTGCGCCCTCTATTCGCAGGCCTCTCCACCGTCTCCTAACGAAGATCGTTGAGAAACCCGAACTAAACAGTGCCGAATGAAGCTTTTGTATCCATGACAAAAGAGCACTTGACAGGGCAGGTGGGCTATCGTATGTCCCCGGCATAGAACCGCAATTACCGGCGGTACAGACGGGCTCTCCGTTCCGGCGGTCGGGGGCCTGCACGGCCCGTTCTTCGGCCTGCTTTTCCTTTCTTTCAGTGCGCTGGCTCTGGGTTTACTTCTTCCCCGATTACGCCTCGGGTATCATCTTGAACTCATCGGGGTGAATGAGGCACAGGCAGAGGCCGTGGGAGTTGCCGTCCGGTTCACCATGGAAAAGGTGTATGGCTTCTGTGCTTTTTTCCTCGGAATGGCAGGAGGTCTTTTCATGATAGGCGAGGGGTACCTGATCCCGTCGACGGTGTTCGGACTTCAGGTTTCCCTGCTGCCGGTGGCCATGGCAATGGTGGGAGGTTTGAGAAATCCCCTTGGGCCGCTGTTGGGAACAGCCGTCGTTTTCGGGTTTCAGGAATTGGTATGGGCATATGCAGGAGGCATGGAGCAGACCCTGCTTGGAATCCTGCTTATCCTTGCGGGAAAAAGAGAGACCCTGTTTCGGAGCGTTTGCGGAAAAATGTTCTCATGATTCGCCGGGAGGAATTTACTCTTTTCCCTTGTCCAGTATTTCCCGGATCACCTTGAGCATCTGTTTAAGTTCGAAAGGTTTTTTGATAAAACTTTTTGCACCTGCTTCAAGAGCGGCCTTCGTGGGACCGTTGACGGAGTACCCGCTCGCGATGACAACCTTCGCATCAGGCGCCATGGTGAGGAGATGTTCGAGGCACTGTTTCCCCCCCATCCCCGGCATCATGAGATCAAGGATGATAAGAGAAATTTCCTGTTTCCTTTCCGCGTAAAGCTGGAGGCATGATTCACCATCCGGTGCGGTGATTACCCGGTAGCCGAATTCCTCCAGGGTCTCCTTCCCAATATCCCGCAAGAGTTCTTCATCATCCACCAGGAGAATTGTCTCTTCGCCCCCCTTTATTTGAGCTTCTTTTTCAGGTTCGTCCTGTTGCTTTGGTTTCTCATCTTCCACCATGGAGATCATCTTGGGGATGGTCCTCTTGAGAAGTTTCTGCACCTGTTTGACCACCAGGTTGAAGTCAACCGGCCGGAGCTTGCTTTCCACCTTCCGGCTGAACGCCAGGAGCTGCTGGGTGAGCTCGCTTGCCCGCATGGCGGAATTTTCTATTTGGCGGAGCCTGGCAAGATCTGGATCGTTTTCTTCCCGGCCCATAGCGAGGATCTGGGTGTATCCGAGAA
>QMLQ01000167.1 GCA_003646815.1 Deltaproteobacteria bacterium
GGTCCTGTAGTCGGCCAATGACCGGTAATAGTTTGTTTGTGCATTGAGCAGGGCCGACTGGGCATCAAGGACATCAATGATGGAACCTTTCCCCAGTTGGTACTTTTCCTGCTCGATGCGCAGACTTTCCCTGGCCTGCTCCACCGCTTTTTCCGTAGCGTTGATTCGTTCCTGTGCCGATCCAATATTCAACAGGGCCGTCCTGACCTCCAGGCGAATCCGGAGCTCCAGGTTCCGCAACCGCTCCCGGGCAGCATCCAGTTTCGCCCTTTCCTCATGTACCCGAGCCCGAACCTGTCCGCCCTGGAAAAGGGGAATGTTCAACAGTGTCGCCACCTGCCCGACATCTTCAGATTCATCAGCGCCCGGGGGCGTCTCCGTCGGGTTGGTGACCCAGCGCCTTCCATAGGATCCCTGGAGTGTAACGGTTGGCCAATACCCTGCACGGGCCGCGGAAACCTTTTTCGCCTGGGCCTCCACTACCTCTCTCAGCCCAAGATAATCATCCCTCTCGGAAAGCGCTTGCAGGATAACCGGGTGGAGCTGGGGAACTGCTTCCTCTTCGTGCGCCAGTTTTCCCTGAATCCTCAACGGGTTTTGCGTCTCCTTGATACCCATGGTATTTGCCAGGGCCCGCCGCTGAATTTCCAGGACATTGTTCTCTCTCGACAGTGTCTGTTCCAGGTCGGCAATCCGGACCTCGGTTCTCAGTCGGTCAACCTGGGCCGCCTTGTGAACAGAGATCAATTGATCCACCTTCTTGAGGTGCTCATGAAGGGCCCTCTCCGAAAACCTGAGAGAGTCAATCACGTAGCGCTGGGAGAGGATACTGAAGAACAGGCTGGATACATTAAACACGAGTCTTTCACGCGTCCGGGCCAACTGGTGCTCTGCAGATTTCCGCAGTAATTCTGCCGCCTTGATCTCGTTTACCAGGCGCCCCCCCGTGAAGAGCGGCAGGCTGAGGACCAGGTCGGCTGAAAAAAAGTCATCACCAAAGGCGCGCTTATCGCCGTTGAACCTGCTCGGAATAAGGGCCTGGTCATCAACGTAATGTTTGTACCCACCGACCGCACTCAGGCTGGGCCACCGCTTGCCCCTGGCCTGATTCATCCGGGCCCGGGCAGCTGTGCTTTCCCACTCCTCTGCTTTCAGGATGGGGTTGTTCTCCAGTGCTGTTTTTACGCATTCATCGAGCGTGAAGGGGCCCGACGGCACCACCTTCACCTCTCCCTTATCCTGCGCAAAAGAGACCGATACCAGCAACCATGAAACAACAAGGACCATTGCTGCTTTAACAATCTTCATGACATCATTCTCCCGGAATTGAACACCGTTGCAATTCCTCTATATTTTAAAGTAAGAATAGGAACAAACAGGATTGCTTTACGATAGAGTCGCTGTGTGGGCTAAGAGAGGAATGAAAGGTTGAGGATATATTGGGGAGAGGGCTTTATGAGATAAGCCGGGTCCGTGATACGTGCGGTGAGCACCATCGGGATGGATGCGGCTTCAACCGCATGGGCAGTTTTCGGGAGAAGAGAAACGATTGTCTTCCCGGGGACGAGATACCCATAACACAGGCCTGTTTCCCTGCACTGGCCGAGTTTATGTTGGGGGTTGTGCTCTTCCATGCCGACGGTGAAGGTACAAGAGCCTGTATGAGTCCCATGCTCACAAACCGTGGCACAGCACACATGGAAATCTTGATGGCTTCGGCACGTGGCAACAGTGACCCCGCCCGCAAAAAGACTTGTGGCAAGGAAAAAGACGCTTACGATTTTGAAGACGTTCCTTTTCAATATGTTCCTTTCACCCTGCAAAAACGCTCAATAGTGGATTCACAATGAAATAAACGCCCAGGAGGCAAATGATCGCCCCGGCCCCTCTGCGAAACCAGTTGCCCGCCCCCTGCCAGGCGCTGTTTGCCACGATCTTCTTCACCAGGGCGGTTGAACTACCGGCCACCACAATGGGCGTGCAGTGTCCGACGGCGAACAGGAGGATCAGCAGGATACCCGTTGCAATTTTCTGCTGGATGGTGATAATCGCGAGGATAGGCGCAATGAAGCCGAACGTGCACGAGCCGGAAAGGATCCCGTACCCCAGGCCCAGGGCAAATGCCCCGAGGATTCCCCTGAAATGAAAGCGGGCCAGCAGGCTCCCTGACATGGCGAACTTTTCCACCCCGAACATGCCAAACGCAACCCAGATGAGGAAAAGTCCAACAATGATCTGCCAGTAAATTCCCACATCTCCCAGCATCCGGCCCAGCAGGGCGCAGACAATGCCGATCAGCGCAATGGTGATGAAGAGGCCCAGCGTGAAGATAATGCTGTAGAGGGCCGCCTCCCTCGGTCGGAGTTCTTTATCCTGGCCTCCCACATACGCCACGATGAGCGGGATGGACGCCAGGTGGCATGGACTGAAGACAACGCTGATGATCCCCCACAAGAGACATCCCACCGCCGCAAGGGAAAGGCTGGCTGTCATCCAGCCGTTTACCGTCAAAAAAATTGATTCAAGCATCAATCGACGCCCATTTTTTTGAATACTTCAACAATAGCAGCCTCATTCATGAACCCCACGTGGCGGTAAACTTCCTTTCCCGATGCATCAAAAAAGATCTGGGTTGGAATGGCCCTGACTCTGAATCTCCTGGCTTGTTCATTGTGTTTCCACACGTCAATAAAAACAACAGCAGCTTTCCCCTCGTAGGCTCTTTCCACCTTCTGCATGACCGGGATCATCATCTTGCACGGGATACAGCGGTCCGCCCCAAGGTCCAGCATGGTCACCATGCCCTTTACCGGGACCACCGGAATCTCATCCGCATTAGCCTCAACGAGAATCATCCCACAGACAAAGAGAACGCCAAGCAATCCGGCCGTAATCCCATACACGTATTTTCCGACCAACGTGCGCTTTACTTTGTGATCCACTTAAGTACCTCTTCCTTCTTCGGCACTTTGCCCACACATTTTACTTCGCCATCCACTACCACGGCGGGTGTCATAAACACCCCCGCCTTCGCGATCTCCATGGTATCCTGCACCTTGACTACCTGTGCATCGATACCAGTTTCCTGGACCACTTCGCGAACGAGTTTTTCCGCCTTTTCGCAATTGGCACACGCAGTCCCAAGGACCCTTATTTCCATGATATTCCTCCTTTTGCCTTTCGCCTTTAACCTTTCGCCTGATTCAGCCATTCAATGAGCTTTGTTCTGGACGGGACGCTGCCCACTGATTTGACTTCCCCGTTGATGAGCAGGGCTGGCGTCCCCATAATACCATACTTTCCGATCTCCTTAATATCCCTGATATGCTCCACATCCGCAGCTGTATTCGTTTCCGCCATAACCTCCATGAGCTCCTTTTCGAGCCGATCGCACTGGGCACATCCGGGGCCCAGGACCTTGATCTCTATCCCCCCGGATGAATCCTCCTCAAAGGGCTGGCCAAGGAATTTCCGGAATTCCCGGACAAAGGCCCTCTTGTATCCCTCGGCAGCATTGTCCGGGATATAGTTCTTTCTGCGGAGCCTGCTCAGCAATTCGGACCCGACCTCTTCGTCGGACTTTTGGGCATACGCTTCCGCCATATCTTCCATCACTCTTTTCAGGCCGATGATCCCAACCCCATGACCATCCACCTTTATCTGCACAACATCATCCTGTCCCATCCTTCCCTCCCCAAATGTTCACCGCAAAGACGCCAAGAACGCAAAATACTTGTTCTTCTTTCCGCTGAGACGGCGGAAAGAAAAACGGTTCGTACTTTAGTTATTCGACAAACTTATTCACAATTCTCACTATACCATCTCTCATGATTGGAACATTGAAGTTTAGCAGCAACCCCAAGGAAAGGCCCGATATCTTCAGGTAAGTCAAAAGCTGTGCCCTATGAATTGCCTCAATCTTATCGCAAGACTTCAATTCGAGAATGATCGCCTTTTCTACAACGATATCTAGCCGGTAGCCACAGTTCAACTTCATTCCTTTGTAAGATACGGGCAATTCTTTTTGCCTTTCAAAAGAAAGGCCTCTAAGACCAAGCTCATGACACATGCATTGCTCATATGCAGATTCCAGCAAGCCGGGACCAAGGGTTTTATGGACCTCAATTGCAGCGCCGATATTATATTACTCAGTTTGTTGATTTCCATGCTATCTGCCTTTTCCCCATTACTCTCTCGAGGAAGGAAATTTTTTCCCTTTTCTGTCTTCTCAACAAAAAAGGGAAAGCTTTCTTTGCGTCCTTTGCGACTTTGCGGTGAACATTTCATGCTTTTCTCTACCCGGCGATCCAGCCGTAGCACATTCCGCCGATGGTGGAAAGCACCACAATGATCGCGCAGAATGTCGCCGTCTTCTTAACCCCCATGACCCCGCCGATCACCAGCATATTGGGAAGCGACAGGGCCGGGCCGGCCAAAAGCAGGGAAAGGGCCGGTCCCTTTCCCATGCCCGCTCCCATGAGCCCCTGTAGGATGGGAACCTCCGTGAGCGTCGCGAAGTACATAAGCGCCCCTGAAACCGACGCAAACAAATTCGCCCACAGGGAATTCCCTCCTACCAGCATCTCAATATAGTGCTCCGGGATCAGTGCCGAATGACCGGGCCTCCCCAGCATGAATCCGGCCACCAGGACGCCGGCGCCCAGGAGCGGAAAAATCTGCTTCATAAACCCCCAGGTGGACTCCACCCAGGTTACCCGCTCCTCCTTGACAAACCATGCCTTGAGCATGAAACCGAGAATAATAAGGAGCCCGCCCGTGATATACCACTTGGTGGCAAATATGGCGGACCAGAGGCCCGTTGATCCGGGAACCGGACGGGCAAAGGCGGCAAAGATAAGGATCAGCACCATGACAAGCATAAAAAGGGAATCCTGGAGAAGCGTCCTCCCCTTCCCCTCCTCATCCGGCAGGTATATTTGGCCGGCAGTACGGGCCGCGTCATCTTTCCGAAAAATGAGAGCCATGAGAAGCCCGGTAATGACGGCAAAAAGCACTGCGCCAACTGCCCTCGCAAGCCCCAACTGCCACCCCAGGACCCTGGCGGTGAGCACGATGGCAAGGACATTAATGGCAGGTCCTGAATAGAGGAATGCCGTGGCCGGTCCGATGCCGGCCCCACGCGTGTAGATTCCCGCAAAGAGGGGCAGGACCGTGCAGGAACATACGGCTAGAATACTCCCTGAGACAGACGCCACTGAATAGGAAAGGACTTTTTTTGCCGTGGCACCGAAGTATTTCAGGACGGATGCCTGGGAAACGAAAACCGAAATGGCCCCGGCTATGAAAAACGCCGGGATCAGGCATGTCAGCACATGCTGGCGTGCGTATTCCTGGAGCATCATGAAGGCCTCCAGGCCGGATTTGCGAATGGTCGGACTGGCCCATGGCACGTAATAGCAGGCAATAAAAATCAGGATAATCAGCAGCAACTTCCATCTTTCTTTCATTCTCTTCCCTCACTCCTTATATGTATTTCACCGTAAGACGTTATCACCGCAAAGCCGCAAAGAACGCAAAGAAAAGAAATAGTTTTTCCTCTGCGAACTCTGCGCCTTGAGCGGAGCGGGCGGTGATAACCTCGCTTGCGCATGGTCCTCTCACTGCCCATGAAGGGCATCTCCCCCTAAAATCTCGCACAACACACCCCCGTTCCCGCACTGCACCGTCTCAAACTGGAGAATGGGGTGATCAATATCAAAACGTTCATGCAGCTCATGGCGAATCGTGTGGGCAAGTGCTTCCGTGTTACTCACCAACTGGTCCTCCACCTGGATGTGGCAGGAAAAGGCAATGCTGGCCGAACTCACATTCCAGGCATGCAGATAGTGCACCCCGCACACTCCGGGCATAGATTCAAGGCAGTCCCTGATTTCTTGGATATCCATTCCCCTGGGTGTGGCATTCATCAGGATACCGGTAGCTTCCTTCAATATGGACCAGCAGTTCTTCAGGATAAAAACCACAATTACCAGGGACAGCAAAGGATCCAGCCAATACCAGGGCCTGAAGAGGAGGACGATCCCGCTTACCAGCACGGCCACTGAGGTCAAAAAATCGCCCATCATGTGCAGGAACGCACCCCGTACATTCAGGTTGTGCCCTGATCCCCGGTGGAGCAGGATCGCTGAAAACCCATTGCCCACGATTCCCACGCACGCCAGCCAGATAACAATCTTTCCAAGTACGCTCTGGGGGTGTTGAAATCGCTCTACAGCCTCATATACAATAAAACAGGAGGCCCCGAGCAGGATAACCACGTTTATTACAGCAGCCATGACCTCCACCCGGCGATACCCGAAGGTATTGTGAACCGATGCTCCCTTTTTCCCGACCAGGTGGGCAAAGTACGCAATCAGGATGGCTGCGAAATCGCTGAAATTGTGGGCAGCATCGGACAGGAGGGCCATGCTGTGTGCATAGACTCCTCCAATCACCTGCGCCACAGGGATAACCAGGTTGAGCACAAGTGTTATGAGGAGCCTCGCTCCACTGGTATCTTCCACGTCCACATGGTGATGATGCCCGCCTTCCCCGGTTTCATGGCTCTCTGTGTCACCCGTATCCCCGGGATTGATAATGGTTCTCTCTTGCTTTCGGACATCTGGCATCCGGTTACACCTCAAATTTGAACTGGCTCATATACGCCTGGAGCCTTTTCTTCTTTTCCCCTTCCAGGGCCGGGCAGTCTTCCGCACCCTTGGCGCCCTCCGCCACTTTGGTTGCAAAGACCATACAGGTGGGGAATCCGCATTCGCGGCAATTTGTCTTGGGGAGAACCTTGAGTATCTCGAGGACCTTTGGCTTGGGGACCCCTTCATAGCTCGGTGTTATCTCATCCCGTTTCTCCCATGCCTCGTTGATTTCACGCTTCATCCACTCGAGGATCTTGTCTGCTTCCTCTTCGCTCCGAAGGGCGTTGATAGCGATTTTATCGGGATGAACGGTGACAAACCTGCCCTGAGCCCTGAAAGTCACGGCCGGTGGGTCTTTCAGGTACTCAAATCCCCCCAGGACCGCGTTGAGATACGGAAGTACCTCGCTGATATCCTGGTCCAGGTGCGCAATACAGTGGAGCGACTGGAAAC
>QMLQ01000168.1 GCA_003646815.1 Deltaproteobacteria bacterium
ATATTCAGCGTTTCTTTTTCGCGATGATATAGAAAAATGGCACTCGCGAACGCCGAGGTGAGCCTGCTGTGATCATAAAGGGAAACATCATGGACAACTTTTCCCGCCCTCGCAGCAGGCACAGACGACATGTAGACCATCATGAGGCTTTCAAAATGCTCAGACCACAGGGCGAGGTTTTCACTTTTGTGAAGTAACCCCGGGAGTTCTTTCGTGAACCCGTCGTAAAGTTTTCGATATTGCTCCTTTGCTTCCTCTTTCCCCACGTATTCTTTCATCAAGGGAAAAATAGCCTCGGGAGACAGAGGGGCAAGGGGATAGGCGTAACCGAATTTCTCGGCTGTGTCCTTCTCCGGCAGCCTCAATTGTTCAAATAGGGGTAAAAGACGGGTCTTTTTGTAGTCCTGGAACGCTATTCCGCGGGCAAATTCTCCTTCAAATTCATCGCGATCCATACCGCTGGAAAGCCAATCGGCCACCGTTATAACCTGCTGCATGGGGGTTTCGGGTTTATGGTGGCACGCTGCCAGGTTTATGAAGGAATCACCTTCGCCCCAGGTGCCGCTGTTCAGCTCAGGCGGAAGGCTTTCACTCATCTGTTCCACAAAAGCCGCTGTGTAGAGCGCATGATAATGGGAAAAATTCCCATCACGGAATGGCAGATAGATGTTTGCATTATCATCGAAGTATTTTTCACCGATGCCCATCGTGTCCCTGTCGGCTATTTTTCCTATGTCATGGAACAAGCCCGCCATAGCCATCTTAAGAGTCGTCGCATCCATTTTTTTCTCCTGCCTGTTTAGAATCTCTACCGCCTGTCACGTTTTCAAAACGACGGAACCATCCGTTATGCTGTTACCCTCATTATTATCTTCCCCAGCCCAAACGAGGTGTTCTTGCCAAGATGCACCTTTGAACAAATATTAAGAAGGGGCAAAAATTCTCCGAGCCTGCCTTCATAAACTATAGAGCCAACCATTCCTCCCATGAGCATCTTTCGCTCGTGCCGGTTGGAGTAGCGCTGCCAGTCGAACCAGGAAAGACTGTTTTTAACGACTCCCACCTCTTCGGCCCTCCTCACCAGCCCCTGGTAATCAAGACACGGTTCACCGTCGTCCCAGGTGTTGAAAAGGGATGAAATTCTTCTCAGCATGGCCCTTACCAGCACGTGGAACGGGAGTTCAGCACTGTTGAGCCTGTTCTTGAATTTCAGCCTTAGCGGTGTTTCCAGTGTTACCTTGATTCTTTTTACAGCACGCGTTTTTCCGTCATTGAGCACATCCGCTCCAGAGAGTTTCAATTCTTCAAAAGCATTATTTTGTTTCAGTTGTTGGTCTTTTGCTGAATAAAGGACCGCTGCCTTATTCCTCACCTCTTCCAGCCTGAACCTGGCACGCCTTCCCTTCACCTTTTTTCCGATTCCGATTTTGCCCATTTGGTCAAATGCGTAGACAAAATGGGGTAAGTTGTTATTGACCCCTCCAAAGAGGAGAAGGGTGCAACCAAAGGGTTCTTCTTTTTCGTACTCCCTCTTTTCGGTAAGAGGGGGCTCCATGACAAACGGATGCGGCGGGTTGGAGATCCTGGCGCCTTCGGGCATTTCTATAGCGACGGGTGTTTCAAAGACGATCGCATAGATACACCGGGCTTTGAGCGGGCACGTTTCACATTCCTGCTGTTTGAGCACGCATACAACCCTTTTCAATGCGTGCCCGAAAACGCCCCGAAATGTGGAACCCTTGTAAAAAGGCAGAATCGCTTCGTCTGCGAAACGGCATCTGAATTGGTAACAGCCGTAGAGCATTTTCTGGATTGTCCACGTTCAAGAATGAATTATCTGTTTCCCTGTTCTTATATACGGCATAGGGCAACAAAATTTTCAATAAATTCTTTTGCCCAGGATCCCGGAGAGGAATTCTTCAGTGCCCTGCTGGATCAATAAGGTATTTTTGCTGTTATGCTCTCAAGGGCCCTGAACGTGCTCTTGATGTTCTCGCTGCCGTGTCTCCTGGAGCCCAGAAAACGTGAAAGCACGGAAAGCTCTGGCCGGAAAAACCGTTTTATGTCCTTCTGAAGCGAGAGATCCTCAAGGATGCCCCTAACGTCCTCCGATGCCTCAGCATCGTGACCGGAACGGAAAAAGTACAGGGCCCGCCCGGTTCTGACCGATGCCCCTAGCACCCTCAAAACGTGCGCGAACTGGCTCTTGAAATAGGCTGTCACGTTTTCCAGTTCATCCAGCCCCTTTGCCTCAGCGCCTTCTGCGAGAAGCGCCAGCCCTGAAAACTTGCGGACAAGGGCCTGGGGCCACAAACCGGGCTGAGGATACTCTTCGGCAATGGAGAACAGTTCGCGAAAAACAGGCCCACGACCCTTTTTCCTTGTTGTCCCCCTTGTATACAGGTACTCCGCCCTGATCCAGTGGTAAAAGGGGATGTGGGCGGCCCGAATGCGGGAATCGGATTTTTCCAGAAGAAGCCTGTACTGCGTCAGCGCGGAGGCCTACTTCCGCAGGGCCCCGCTCCTTGTATGGATCTGCGCCAGGTAACCATAGTTCCGGCAGAGCTCTTCACGCCTTATCAATTTCATTGCCCGGCGTTGATACTGTTCAGCCTCCCCGAACCGGTGCATGGCCAGGTAAAGCTGACTCAGGGTACTCAGGTTCTTCCCCTTTATGTGATCAAGGCTCCTGCTTTGTTCCATTTCCTCAATAAGCTGCTTGTGAATGTTTTCCGCTTCCCCGTAGCGGAAGATATCTTTCAGGAGAACCGCATAGCTCACCCTTGCATCAAAATAGTCGTCCCCACGGACGAGGCCCGGATACTTGCGATAGAGTGATACGGCCTTTTTCAAAGAACCGTTCGTCTCCCTGACCTCGCCCTTGTGGCAATGGCAGCTCCCCTTTTTCCAGTAGCAGGTAAAAAGGGCAGGGACCGTTTTCTCCCGCTCGGTACGGGACTTCTTCAATTCGAGGAACCGGATCAGTTCATCAGCGTTTTCAATACAGGTGTCAATCAGGTAGCGGTTATACTGGTCGCTGAGCGATCGTATCTCAGCATCAATATCCAGGTCCCCGCTGAAGCAGGCGGCATCCGGCGGCCTTTGGAAGGTAATGGAGAGGGCGTCATCAAGGGAGTGCACCCTGATGACCCTGCACCCGGACATATTCCCGGGCATTTCCTGTTTCGCCGAAACCAGGACCCTTTTGATGAAAAAACGCTCCCGGTTCAGGATTGCCAGTTTTTCCCGGATGTTTGCCACCGGGGCCACCTTTCCGTCCCGGCCGAGGGCCGCCGTAGCACTCAGATCAGCCGGCACGGGAATTCTTGTCACCAGGGAATAGAGTGCAATGGCCAGAGGAAGCAACAGTGAGCTGCCTTCCACAGCCGGGTCATCTTTCCCATACGGATCAAGCACGTGAAAAGAAAAACGGCCCGGTGTCCAGCAGCAGCACCTGCCCAGATAATTCTTCAGTACCCGGTAAACAGCAGCCCCCGCATGATCAAGGGCCTGAAGTCGGGCCGACAGCATGTTCGCACCCTCTTCTTCCACCACCCGAATCTCCCGTACAAGGCCCCCAGAGGTGACTGCGGGAAACGCGATTCTTCCAATCGATTGTGCAGGCCTTTCCCCTGAACCGGCATCCGGTATATCCGTCAAACCGGCATACTGCAGATCGGCCGGTGGCAGACACCCAATGGCAGCGATGCTTTTAGGTGAGATAAATGCTCTGAAGTGGTCCAGGTAATGTACTATCCGCGCGAGGAGTTCCGGCCTTACAGGTCCGAGGTCCCCGTAGTTTTCCACAACAGCCTGGATTACCCCGTTAAAGTTTCCTTCACGCTCCAACGACTTTATTTTCGGAAAGGGATCGATCATCCCTGGCTTCCCTTCGTTCGAAAACGGATGTGAAAAACGTGATGCTCGCCGCCAAATTCCGCTTCCAGTTCCATTATCTCATCCATGTGGTCCGCATAACCCAGCAAGGCTTCATGAACCCCCGCTCCCCTCTCTTCCAGCAAAACGGCCCTGGAGTTCACCAAAATTCGGGGAAGGGATTTTTCCCCCGGGTCATCCACCGCAATTCTGAGCAAAAACCTGTCTTTGATCTGGACAATGTTCAGGGAGAACCCGGCTGTTTTCAAGAGAACATGGGGCGTTACCTGCGAAAGTTCGGCTTCGGACGTATCTGCGGCTTTCCTGTAGCCGCTGACCGGGATTTCAATGGACTGATCATGCGTATCCTCTTCCCGCAGGGCCTCATTGACGGGAAATGATATAAATTCAGCCAGTTCAATCTCCTTTTCTTTCCAGGCGAGGTACTCCTCATCGGGCTCTGTTTCCCGGCCCTCCAGGAATCGTTCGCGCATCTCCATAATTCGTGCGAGGTCCTTGGTTGACACATTCCCCCTGTATTCATCCAGGTTGCCGGCGAGCATGGGCCGTTCGTTAAAAATCTCAAGCAGAACCGGATACATGAGAGGATTTTCCTTACCTATGACCAGCGTCTCACCGGCAACCTCATAATCGGTATCAAATGATACCGGAATCACCCTGATGATGTTGTGCAGAAGTTTTTCCCCGCTTCCTCCTGAAACCACCAGCACTGGAAAAGCAACACCCATTGAGGCGATTGTATCTCCACTTGCGTTCTTCGGTCTCACCGTTGTGGTCCAGATCTGACCCCTCTGGATCTTCAGGGGAGTTGCGTATTTCCTCACCGTTCCCTTGGCATTCTTGAGCTGATGGATGATTTTCTCTCTGACCTGGGAGGATTCACCGGTGGATTCCTCCCGGCCAAGCATCAGAAATAGATCCCTGCACCTTTCGCATCGTTCTACGTTGAGGTGATGAAAAATCTTCGCCCTCTTGGTTTTCGGGAGCCCCCCCGTGCCATATACCAGGAGTTCTTCTTCTGTGAAACATGTCGTGACCTGAAAGGATGCAGCGTCTTTTTTCCTTTTCTTCTTCATTGTGATTCCTTTTTTGCAAGCACCTCTTTTGAAACAATTTGCATGACAGCCTCCATTTCTTCCGGCGTGGCAAACTCTCCCTTCCGATTGAAATAGGACCTGAGATATTCCTTATATCTCCTCTCCCGGTTATAAACAGTCCCGGCGCTCCACCCCGTTTGGCGTGCCGTCTCCGCGATGGTCATTTCCACGGCCACCCGGTAGTAATGGACATCCACCATATCAGAATCCATGCCCCCAAATATTTCTTTTGCCATCAGTTCGTGGTCCGGGCTCAAGAGTACCTCTTGGTCCCGGAAGAGTTCCGCATGTTTTTCCTCCACGGGCATTGGCTCTATTCTAATGGTATAAAGGTTGAATTGACGACTTAGGAGGGTGAGAATATCCCCGTGTCTTGCCATACCGCCGGCGGCACGGAGAAGCGTGGTGAGGTAACGGGCCATCTCTTTGTCCCTTATTGAGGGCGCCCTTTCTCCCGGGTTTTTAGGCGGTTTCAATTCCGGGGTTGGAATAGTTGCTGCGGCCTCCATCAATTGATCCGCGTCAGCTGGTTCGCAGATCTCAGTCCGAAATTCAGCAAGCTTCCAGCAACCGCACATCTTCCTGCACATGGACAGGCACGCTCGTTTGAGAACCCTTTCCAGTTGTTTTTTCCGCGCCCGGAATCCAGGAGAAAAAACCGCTGTTTTTTCCCGCAGAAGGTTTTCAAAAATTTTTCTCGTGTATCTGAGAAAGTGGGTATCGTTTTCAAAGGTAAGATCAGAGAGTTTATATGCGAACTGTTCATTTTCGAGTTTTTCCCAGCAGAAATTCATAAATGATTCCAGGCCAAAATCACTTTCCGGGAAATTCCTCCGGGCGAATACGCGAAACACACTTCGCATAATCCGGTCCATTGTATTGACATAGAGTTCCACATCGTATGGCTCCCCCGCACATTTCTTTCTGATCATGTGGATAAGCCTGCTTTCCTCAGCCATGATATCTTTTGCTCTTATACTAGGGTTTACAAAGCTCTATTTTTCATTCTTTTCTTGACAAATTCCAAAAGATCAATCCTCACCGTTCCCACATGCAGGAGTGCAGACGCAAAAAAATGCTCCTTCGTTACCGATTGAGATGCGTTCACGATCAGAGCGGTTTTTCTTGAAAAAAAATTGTAAGGGTAGTTCTCCACCGCCGGTCTCCCTTCCGGGGCCAGTCTTTCACCCTGGTGGGCAGAATCAAATAGAATATCTGTGCCTTTGTTTATCCGCTCTAACCTGGTTGAAAAAGGAATAATGACGACTTGTTTGTCGCGGATACGAAAAACCAGAACCGGCCTGGCATAATCCTGCCTGAACCTGTTCGGGCTATTAAAGGTTAACTCTCTGTCGGGGATCAGGAAAATTTTCCCCTGGCGGAGGTTTCCCTCCAGAAAGGACCGGTATTTTTTCAAGGCGGCCCTGACCGTTCTTGCTTCCCTTGGATCGAGAATCGATGGCTCGCTCAATTGATCTCTTGCTACCGTACCTCTCCCGCTAAACCGCCATAAAAGCGAAAAGAGCTTCCGATTCAAGTCAAATGAGTGTTCTTTTACTCTTCGCCAGTTTCCGACTTTCTTTAGAGTTCCGAGAAGGAGCTTTTCACTAGTGCAGGCCACACCAGGGACAACGATTTCCCCTGCAGATGCAGACAGGATTGCTACAATGTGCCGGGGAAACGGGGAAATGCTGTCCCGGGGACGGTTTATGTTAAAAGAAATGCATCTGTCGTCAAGAAGGGCATGCAGCAGGCACAGAGATTTGAGATCAAAAGGCACGTTGGTTCCCCCATCTTTACAACCACTTCTCTACAGGGATTTTCTGAAAAAAACGGGTTAGTCAAGGCCTGATTTGAATCATTCACTACATACTCTACAATCATACGATAAGTCAAAATAAAATTGACTCAAATATTCCATAAAGCCTTGCTATAAGGACCAAGCCCTCCTGGTTACCGCGCGGAGCAGTATGCACCAGCAAGGAGCGCGGGAGCATAGCAAAATTTTTCATTTCAAGTTTTGGTCCTGTGTGATATATTATTTTGAGGAAACATATACGGGATATGCGGTTTTG
>QMLQ01000169.1 GCA_003646815.1 Deltaproteobacteria bacterium
CCGATAAGTCTGTAACCAATTTCTCGGGTTCGTGTTTTCCAAGCAATAAACGCTGTTGGGGCAGTTCAGGGTGGGACTCTTTTAAAAATCTGGATTTCAGACTGTCGGCAAATCCGATTGTCCCAAAAAAATAGACCATAGCGCACCACAACGACAGCTTTCTATCAAAACAGCCTATCTACTGTCGGTGGGCTATCCTGCTAATAGACAACAAAACCCCACCTCTCAGCATTTATTGAGAAATGGGGTTTTTGTATTCATCATGTCTGATTTTTCCTACCTGTTAAAGGTTAAGAGCATTTCAGATCTTCATATTTGGTGATAAGAGCTTCCTTTTTTAGGATGGTGAGGTGATAAGAACTTCCTTTTTTAGGATTTGATCATACGGGGTTTGGCCTTGTGGGTCAAGAAAAACCTGACCGCAGGATCTTGTGGTCGAAACGTGCAGAGCAATTATGAAGGCCTCAGTTCGAGGAAGGCCTGAATGGGAAATGCGTGCTGGGCAGTCTGATGACGTCGGAAGGGAGGGAAATAGGGGGAATTTGAGCGGGGACCTGGGCAGGGGCCTGGGCAGGGTGGGCAGGCGTGGGCAGCGTGGGCAGGGGTCGGGAAAAGAGATGTCAGCCCTAAATCCATCCAGTTGATAGCCGGATGCTGATACGCCTCTGTTTCCTGGTATATCTCTCTCAATCCATCCTGCCAAGAAGTTCCATGATTTCTGTATAGGTCTTCACGTCCGTCAGCCACGCGTCGAGGAACAGGACGATGTGGAAGAGAGGAGGCTCTTCTTGCCCGGATTTCCAATTCCGGCCTCCCCGTGACTGGTTTTGTCTGGGGACTGCATCAACAGGCCAGGATCACCACGTCAACATTTTTTGCCGCAGTCATCAGTTTGTTGTCCAGCGTCGCCAAAGGAATACCTTTTTGCATAGCAAGAGCGAGATAGGAAGCATCATAGCTTGACAGCTTGTTTGCGCGCGCCAAGTCTAGAAGATTTTTCATCATCCGTTCAGGCGGTTCATATTCCACAATGATGGGCAGCTGAGTCAACAGGCTCAGAAAACGGACACCTGCTGCTATGCTGATACGCTTCCTCCGCTCTGCGACGAGCAATACGTTGACCACCTCCAAAGGCCAAATTGAAGGCACCAGGGCCGTCGCCTCGGTAAGCCTGTCCAAAACTGCATCCGCATAGGGATTCGCCTCATCCTTGAAACACCAGGACATCACAACGGAATTGTCTACCACAATGTGTTCTTCCATCTATCGCCTGCCTTCCTCGATCATGTCTCGCAAGGAAAGCCCGCCCAAGCTTTGTCCTTCTCGAAAGGCGCGAAGTTGGGCTACAACCGTCTTCGTGTCAAGAGCATGAATTTTATCAGGGGGTTGTAAAACTGCAACCGGAACACCGTGTTTGGTGATGGTTATCCGTTCTCCTTTCATCACGCGTTCGATGAGTTTGGATAAATGTGTCTTTGCCTCGTAGGCCCCTACGCTCCCCATAATGCCCCTCCATTGACTAGTCTTAGGCTAGTCTAAACTGACTCAGCCGGGATGTCAATAGACATTTGGTTCCAAGCATTACTCTCTCTTTCAATCCATCCCGCCAAGGAGGCCCATGATTTCCTGGCAGGCTTTCAGATCCTTGAGCCATGCTTCGGGGATCGCATCCATGCCCAGGTGAACGCCCGGGCAGAGGGCATCCCCAGCAAAGGATGCCAGCACCATGGTCTTGGCCTTATCGTTCATCACGGTTTCTCCTTTCATGACTGTCTGATTGTCGACGATCGCCTCCCCTGCTCTACTGCGGTCAAATGACCTCCTAACGGCCTGCTATTTCGATTTGAAGAGGGTCCTCGACGACTGCTGCGTCAGAGCTGTCCTCATGGAGCACACTACTGACCACGCGGTTTGTAACTTTCTCCAGATACTCCATCAGTTCTTTGTTGACCTTCTGAAACTCCGGCCAGAGCGTTTCCTCCACGAAATGCTTGGGGATCATGGCCATGACCGTGGTGTGCCTCTGGCGGTAATACCGGTACGGCCTCAGACCGTATCGACGCAAAAGCGTGACGAAGACTTTGCGCGACCACGTGTCGTGAAACGTGAATTTATACTCCACCGGTGGATCTTCCGGTATGATTTCCCGGAGCCGTTTGAGGATGCGTTCTCTGGCCAGTTCAGCGGAAACCCGTTCACCCTCGGTGGCGGCACCTGCGAACAGGGCCTCGATTTTTCGCAACTTGTCCATCAGGATCGATTCGTTCATGGTTACCTCGAAAGATTTTGTGAACTTCTATTTACTCCACGATCCCTTAAGGTTCAAGGAAATTCAAATGATTCCGCTCACAAACACCTTTTGCAAATAGGTTCATACCCCTGCCTACATTCATTGAAATGCAATCTGAAACAAACGGCATATGCGACTGGTGTAGAAATCCCTCCTGAAAAATGGACAGAGAAAAAAAATATCTCTGTATCTCCCTATGGAGAGGGGGAGTAAGGTCCACGAGAAAAGCGGGCCAGCGCTGGCCCCATCCTCCATACTCCACACTCGCACCCGCAAGCCACAAGGGGCGGGACCGGTGAAGAGGTCGCGTGCATTTCTTCCTGGTTATGTCAGATGGGAAAAACAGCAAGGTCTTTTTTACGGTAAATAGAGGATGACTAACAATTCAGCCTCCTTGTCTCCGGGATTGGAGAGATGGTGATCGAGGTTGGAATTGAAGCGAAGCGATTCCTTTTCCTTAAGTTTCGTCTGATTCTGATCCACAATGAGATTCACCTCACCGGAAACCACATAGACAAATTCCTCGCCTTCGTGTTGATACCCGACGCCTTCGTGGGGTGTTTTCGGCGGAATGGTAACTGAAAAGGCCATGAGATGGGTGTCCGCATCCGGCGGTGTGAGGGCCTTGTACACATAGTGCTCCGTTCGTTTCGCCGCTTCTTTCAGACGTTCCTCCGGCGAACTAGCGGTATTCAGGAATGTACCGGAATCCAGTTGCATGGCCTTGGCCAGTTGAATCAAAAGGGCCACCGGCGGTTCAACCTGAGAAGCCTCGACCCATGAAAGATATTCATCCGAGCAACCGGCTTTATCGGCCAACGCCTGGACGCTGAGGCCTTTTTTTTCGCGAGCCTTCCTAATTCTTTGACCAACCGATTCGGTTTCGTTCTTGACCATGAGCAAATGTCCTTTCGGCGTATGAGGGGTGTTGCGCCTGATCTTATGGATTGTGGGAAAATCTTGACGTATTCACAACCCAGCATGCGGTTTTCCACAGGATTGCACACGCAGCGATTATTATGATCTCCACCGGGTTTCTTTCTCAGGAGAGAGTATAAAAAACCGTATTCTGCATGTCAATGACGATTCCCTTCCATGATACGCTCTCCGTGGCCTACTTCGATATCATCCTTCACTACATAGGCATGGTTTTGCCTTGGTATCCTTTCCACGCTCGGCGTAAATGGCTGGGAGGTTGCCACCAGCCAATGAATTCATTTGAGCACATGGATAGATGAGGCGCCCATTGGTGGTTGCGACGATGTCCTCAAATAGTATCTTCTCGATTATGTTTTTCAATTTCAAAGAGACGGGTCTCCAAGTATTTCCCTGACTTTTCTGGAAAGTTGTTTAATATCAAATGGTTTTTGTATGAAGCCATTGCATCCGCGATCAAGGATCTCTCTTGCCTTGCCATTCGCACTGTACCCGCTTGATAAGAGAACCTTTGCTTCAGGATCAACAGACCTGATGGTGTCAAATACCTCTCCACCGCCCATTCCGGGCATAATCATATCAAGCAGGATAAGGGCAATTTCATGCCTTTTCTCTTTGAAAATGGCCAGTGCCTCTTCTCCGCTACTGGCAGCAATGACCCGGTATCCCAAGGTTTCAAGCATATTGACTCCTACTTCGAGGATTACCTCCTCGTCATCAATGAGGAGGATGGTTTCCGAACCCTTCGGAATATCCTGCGGAACAAACCTCTCCTCGCGCACCTCTTTTTCGGATGCGGGGAGATAGATTGAAAAGGTCGTACCCTTTCCTATTTCACTGGTGACAGTGATAAAACCCCCATGATTTCTTACGATGCCATACGCTGACGCAAGGCCAAGACCGGTACCCCTGTCCATCTTCTTGGTGGTAAAAAACGGCTCAAATATCCTTTGCTTCGTGTCTTCATCCATCCCAACACCAGTATCGGTTATGGAAACTTTCACATAGGGGCCCTCTTTTGCCTGGAACATACTGGTATATTCCCCGGTGAGTGAGACATTTTCCGTCTGAATGAACAGATCTCCCCCATCAGGCATGGCTTGCCACGCATTAATAAAAATATTCAGTATCACCTGTTCGAGCTGGGAGCGGTCGACCTCGGTGGTCCTTATTTCTCCCTGGTATTTCTCACGAATGCGGATCTCTTTTTTCGTCCTTCCAAAAAGTTCTGCGCATTGCCGAAGCAATTGATTTAAATTTGTTGGTTTTACTTCGTATTTTCCTCCCTTTGCAAAGCCCAGGAGCTGTCTTGTGATACTCGCGGCACTTTGCACGTGCTGTTCAATATTTTTGAGCGGCTCGAAATGCGGGTGGCCGGGGGAAAGATCAAGCAACATGAGGGAAGCGCTGCCCTGAATACCCATAAGAAGATTATTGAAATCATGGGCCACACCACCCGCGAGCATTCCAATGGCCTCCATTTTGTGAGATTCCATCAATTGTTCTTCCAATTGCTTCAACTCGGTAACGTCCCGCAGAAAATTAAGACTCGCAGGTTTTCCCTTCCATTCAATCCTTACGGCATTGATCTGGACGATCCGGATCTCCCCGGTTTTCGTGACAATTCTAAAGGAATAAGTACTCGGGAGTTCTTCTCCTTTCAGCCTTTTTTCATAATTCCTGACGACAAGGCTCCTGTCTTCCGGGTGAATAAAGTCCACAAACAGGGTCTTCTCAATTTCTTCCAAAGAATAACCGATAAGATCAAGGGTCCTGGGATTCGGAAATTTGAGCTTTCCATCCTGGGCAATGAAGATCGCGTCATTGGCGTGTTCCACAAGCACCCGGTATTGTTCTTCTGATTCCCTGAGGGCCTGTTCCGCCCGTTTTCTATCAGACATATCGGTGACGACGGAAATTATATATTTTTGCCCATCCAGCTCAATAATCTCCGCCGACCACAGGACGGCGATTTCATCCCCTGCCCTGTTCACAAAATCGACGTCAAAGTTTCTGAGGTTCCCGGATCTTTCGAGAATCTGGATGGCTTTCACGCGGTCCTCCGGATCCTTCCAAAGACCGATATCCGAGGACGTTCTGCCTATCAGTTCTTTCTTGTTCCACCCGACAAGTCGGCAAAAAGCCTCGTTCACATCCACGTACCGGCCGTCCTCCAGGGAGCTTATGGTGATGGAATGGGGGTTGGAGCGAAAAATTTTTCCGAATTTCTCTTCACTCTTCCGGAGCGTTTCCTCCGCGCGTTTTTGTTCCGTGATGACTTCCGTGAACATGATGAGGCCGCTGATTTGCCCGGAAGCATCTTTCCAGGGAACAAGGTCCCTCCGCACCCACTCGACAGTTCCATCGGCCCTCGGATACACTTCTTCCCGTTTTTCTATGATCTCGCCGGAAAAACAGCGCTCATGCTCTGCTTTCCAGTGGTCGGGTATATCCGGAAACACGTCATAATGACATTTTCCGACAAGATTCTCAGCCGGCAGGCCGTAATCGGTAATCCAACGACGGCTGTAGGCAAGATATCGCATATCACGATCACACATGGCTACGGCTGCAGGCGTATGCTCTATAAAGAGCTGGAGCAATACCTGACGTTCCTTCAATACTTCACTGCCACCGTTTTTGCTGATACTCATGGCGTTCCCTCCATGATCTCCGCGTATTCCGCCAATCGCTGTCTTTGCGAATTCATCCCGGCGGGATAGCATGACACGTCAAAGGATAAAGGAACCCTGCTGACTGTCTGGGGTTTCCTCGGAAAAATCACTCTTCACTCAAGAAAGGAAGAGGTGTTCCCTTCCGGTAAGCCAGGGCCTGGCAGGAAGCGATCAGGCGACCTTCGTGGTCATGGGCCTTGATGTCATAACTGGCGGTCTTCCTCGTACAGCTCAGTTCCCTGGCCTCGGCCGTAAGCGTGCTGCCCGGAACGGGTGCAGCCATGTAGGTAACCATCACGTTCAAGGCTACGGCCGTGGTTCCATGGGAATTGCAGGCCGTCTCAAAGGCCACATCCAGTAATGAAAAAATGGCACCCCCGTGGGCCATACCGAAGATATTGCTCATGTCCGGGGTAAGAGTCATCTCTACCTTGGAATACCCTGTCTGAAGATCAACAAGTCGCAAACCAAGCTTCCTCGAAAACGGTTCCTTCGCCACCTGATCAAATATCGCCTTGCGTATGTCTTCATCCATGGAAGTCCCTCTCCAATTTTCCGTGATTCCTTTTTCACTACCTTATGAACAAATTATGAACCCAAAGGAAGAAAAAAGTTCTTTTGAGATCACATGCAATGTCAAATTCCAAAATCCCAATGTCATTCCCGGTTTTTCCGGTTTAGATAGCTGTCCTCCATGGCTTTCACTAGATTGGTCATTGCCGTATAAAAAGGCACCGGAACCTCCTTTTCCCGTGCGTATTCAACCACTTTTCCGCCAAGGAAGTCAATCTCCGTCGGTGTTTCGTTGGCCACGTCCTGACACATGGAATCCTTATGTATTCCCACTTTCTCCAGGTAGGCCATGGCCTGCGAAAGATAGTCCTCCCCAAGGTCATACCCTACCGCCTTGGCAACAGCCAGCGCCTCCTGAAAGCAGGCTTCGGCGATCTCCCGGGTAGGGGGAAACGCAAGGGCGTCCCGTATGGTCCGGTCGGTCACCGCGCAGATGGAGGCCATGGTACATTTCATGATCATCTTTTTCCACACATAAAGCTTGATGTCATCCACAAATTCAGTATCCAGTCCACACCCGGTCAACAGCTCGGCCATTTGCTCCCCGAAATCCCTGTTCCCAAG
>QMLQ01000170.1 GCA_003646815.1 Deltaproteobacteria bacterium
GAGAGCCCCATGGCTCCTGCGTTGCGCTTGAAAAATGACTTTGACGTACTGCGAGTACGCCTTCATCCATTTTTCTTCGCGCGCCTTGTATCCATCGCCCTCTCCACCACCTCGCTACGAAGGCCCGTGAGAAAAGCGGGTTAATCCCCATCCACAATGTAGTCTTTGAGCTTTTCCCTGAGGGAATCGGGCCATTCCTCCTCGAAAAGAAAGGCGTTAATCTCATTCTTGCTCAGACTTCTCAGCACGCTTCCCGGCAATTCACGAAGGGCTTCCATCCTGCCCTGCAGCGGTTCCGGGTTCTCCTTTTGTTTGTCATTCATGATGCATGCTCCTTTTTTCTGATATCCAACAGTGTCCGCAGGTACGGGAGAAGCCGGTCTCTGCATACCCGTTCCATAACATAATTTTTCATTACATGGCGGTACATCCGGTGGGTGTTGCTCCTCGATAGATACTCAACAATCCTGCCTGCGATGAAAAGCGGTGGATCATCCTTGCCGAAAAAACAGACATCCCTCCCCACTTCCAGGAAAGGGGGAATGGCGGTGCAGGCAATAGGCAGTTTGATCATCCCTGCCTCCAGTAAGGGGAGGCCGAAGCCCTCATCCTTGCTGGTCATGAGCAAGAGATCCGCCATGAGATAAAGGTCCCGGATAAAGATCCGGTCGGGAACGAGCCGCGATTTGTCCTTGAAACGGTATTCCGCAAGAATGGCAATATGATCCTTGAGATCCAGTTCCTGGATCCAGTACCGGAGCCTTCTATAGTATGAAGTTGCACGTGTTTCGTGGGGATCGTAAGCTCCGGTCATGACAAAAAGGACATTGTACCCCAGGGCCTTTATGCCCCGGACGATATGGATGGAAAGTTCCAGGTTTTTTCGTGGCGTAATCCTGGAAGGCTGAACCATCACCAGATCCCGATCAAAGAGCCGCAGTTCCGATGCCAGCTTGACGGATCTGGGGTCAAGGTAAAAGAACGCCATTGGGTCTATCCCGTTATTAATCACTGTCCAATCGCCCCGTTCACCCTGTTGCAGGAAAAGCTCTTTTCGGGATTCGGATATGGTTACATAGTGGATAAGGGGGTGCGGCATCCGGAGTACGGTCCAGGGGTCACTGTTCAAGAAATCGGGTGGATTCGGCTGAAAATAAGGAGAATCATGCGCCCAGCTCACCACTTTCACACCGTCATCAGACTCGGCCAGCCGCCTGATTGCCAAAGTCAATGGCAGGTTGAAAGGCATCTGGAGAACATTGTGCACCATAAGGATGTCAAGCCCCCCGCAGAGCTTCGTGAGTCGTTCCAGGATCCTGGACGTCAATTTTTCAATACCCAGGTGGTCTCCCCTGCGAACCTGCTCATGAGCCTTCAGGACTGACTGGTGCTTGGATCCGAAAAGTGGCTCAATCTTCACCTCATAGGGTTCGTTCCCGGTTCCCCCCTTGCCCGCCAGGACCGTCACCTGCTGGTTCAACCGGTGGAGAATGGAGGCATGTTGATTGACAATTTCCTCAACGCCTCCCACCACCGGCGGGCAGGTGTAGTGAAGAATTCCTATCTTGAGTGCATCATCCATTCCTTTTCCTCTGTCATCTTCAAAAGGACTCAATCAATGGTAACAGTTTCCTCTCAAGAACCTCATAGGAAAAGAATCTTTTTCCTAATTCGTAGTTTTTCTTCGTTGAAACGGCAAGGTGTTTCGGTTCAAGAAACCTCTTGACATGGTCCACGATCCGGCGTGTTACGAAGGATTCAAAGGCTATGACATCAAACCCGCAAGGTTCAATGTCTTCGACAAAAATGGAATAGCGGTTTACGATAACAGGTTTTCGGAAATAGATTGCTTCAAGGAATGCATTTCCGAATCCCTCGTAGGCGGAAGGATACGTGATCAGATCCGCGGCCTGGTAGACATCATCCATGGTGTACATGGCACTTTCATGTTCTTGAAAACACCTGATGGAACTGATGCGGTCCCCCACGTAGAGCACTTCCACGCCCAGCCGCCTTGCATATTCAAGGACCCGCTCGGCGTATTCGTCCCCTTCGTCTCCCGATCCATGCGACACCACAAGCCTGGGTTTCCCCTGACCCATGAGGCTTACCAATTCCACGGCACGTTCTATCCACTTTCGCGGTACTACCCTTGTGGGCTGAAGCACCATGCAGTCATTCTCGTCAAAGCCCAGTTCTTTTCGCAGTTTTCTAGCATCGGAGTTTGATCCGGGGGGAGGGGAGGCGAAATCAAACACGTTGGGAATGATAACATTGCTGATCCCTCGGCGAAAACTCAGTTGGCGTGAGGCTTCGGAATTGATCACCACGTGCTTCAAGGTGGGGAGACTGGGGGGAAAGGCATACTGGATAATATCCTGGACCGCATTGATAAGGAAACGCTTTCGCTCCCAGCTGAAATCATGGTGATGTGCTATGGCCGGTATCCCTGTTTCCGCAACCAGTTCAGTGATCGCCATGCCCAGGGGAATATTCATGGGGATGGCCAGTGCATTTTCCGGGATCAGGAGGTCGAGCTTAAACTGCGCGCAAAAACGGTACAGTTGCTCTTTGAGATGCTCAGATATTTCGTGGATTTTCGATGTGGTTTTCCTGTCGCGTTTTCTTGATCCAAAAATATTTCTGCCAATAGCCGCCACATCGGGATGTTCAAAATGGGCGAGCGGCTCCACCAGCGAACGGTCGGCCGGGGTATCGAGCTCGCCGGCGAAAAAGAAGCACTTATATCCGTTCCTTTCCAGGACCTGGCACCACTTGTAGGTTTCCAGGGAAACCCCGTCAGTGCCGGCCACCCGGGTAGATACAAAACCTATTCGCTTCATATTTCCGTGCACCTCCACTTCTCGCGAACCTTCCCTCAAGACCGTGATTCACAATGGACAATATGGGAAATAATAGGCATTGGGGAATGAAAACGCAAGTATTCATGTCCCTTGGCTTGACAGCACTGCGTTAGCATTTAATTTAAAGGAATATCAGGCACGGGATCTTTGGGAGAAGAGAGAAACGCATGAGACGATTATCGGCACTCCTTCTGGGGTTGCTCATCACAAGTTTTTCAGGAAATGTTTCCGCTGCTTCCTTTGATGTTTTTGTCAGCATCCTGCCACAGAAATATTTTGTGCAGAAGCTGGGTGGGGAGTATGTGCATGTCATGGTCATGGTTTCTCCGGGCGCGAGCCCCGCTACCTACGAACCCAGACCCGGGCAGATGGTGGCCCTTTCGAGGGCAAAGGCTTATTTTTCAATCGGTGTCCCTTTTGAGAGAACATGGCTTCCAAGGATAAAGGGGCTGTATAAAGGCCTTCCGATCATACGGACGGAAAAGGGGATTGAGAAGGAACCCCTCTTCAATGCATGGGCAAAAGGGCTGCTGAAAGGAAGAAAAAATCCGCCTGCAAGCGCCCATAGCGGCCTGGATCCTCATATATGGACGTCACCGGCACTGGTTATGCTCCAGGCTCGAACCATCATGGAAGGGCTCTCCCGGGTGGATCCGTCTCACACCGCTGATTACGAAGCCAATTACCGGCGTTTTATCAAAGAGCTGGTGGACCTGGATCTCGAAATAAGGGATACCCTGCTTCCCCGGTTGCGCGGGAAGACGTTTCTGGTGTTTCACCCTTCCTGGGGATATTTTGCAAGGACCTACGGTTTAAGGCAGATCGCAATTGAACGGGAAGGGAGGGGCCCGGGGCCGAGGTACCTGGAGAAATTGATCGGTTTTGCCCGAAAAAACAGGGTGCGTGCCATATTCATCCAGCCCCAGTTTTCCCGGAAAAGCGCACAAATCATTGCCCAGGCCATCGGCGCACGTGTCATATCGGCGGATCCATTGGCCGAGGACTGGGCGCAGAACCTGAAAGATGTTGCCGCGGCCCTCAGAAATACCCTTGAACAGCCGTAATCCTATCGAAAGGCCCCCTGGGCAGTGAGACTCATGACTCCAGACTCACGACTCATGACTGGCCACTTTAGTGCTGCATCCACCAGAGATAGAAGAAATTCACTGCAGGAAACGCGGTGGGATTGATGGCAAGTATGCCGGCCTCCTGGGTGCCTCTGGACGGTATTTCAGGCGGAGGGGTCCGCAGGGTCTTGGATACAAGAAGCTTCTGCCCAGGCCGGGCAACCACTGCTACAGGACTTGAAGGCACACTGGTCCCTGTCACCATTTGCCGCTTCGGGGTATGGGGAAACGTTGCGCCGAAAAGAGCGGGCTCCCCGGTCTTGTAACTCAGGCCATAAAGGAAGGCCGTCCCGCCCGTTCCGGTCGGTGTAAAGCTGGTTACATAATAAACTTTGTTGAAAACGAGCCCCTTGGCAAGGACTTTTTCCCCCGCTGGCAGACGAATGTACCAGCCCCGGTCTACAAAACCATTTTCATCCACATCTGCGGTTTCATCATCCAGGTCAGGGACGGGGGGAAACTCGGTCACATCCACCAGGTCAAATTCTGTCAATGTTCCCACGCCGTTTGCATCTTTGATGGCATAGATCCTGTCCAAGCTGGTTGCATTACAGGGATCGTCCACGTCTCCCGTTCCTATGAACAGGAGATCGTATCCCTTTTCAAGGGTCACACTGGGTGGGAAGAAAAACTTCCGAACTTCCGGCGTTTCTCCCGGGATCCCGGCAAAAAAGAGGATATGTGCTTCCCATTCTGCGCTGTTTTCATTTGCTTCCGGAAACGGCAGGGGATTGTCTTCCTCATCGGTAAATTTGCCAATGCGCCACAATTGTCCCCCGACATCGCCCACATACAGCTTATCCGCGAACCCATTGTCATCTTCATCCACCACCGCGATAGCGCTCGGAATAGCATAATTCATATCGCTGATCCCGCTAACGCTGTTATCCCATTTCCTCAGCACAGTACCGTCAATAACCTTGATCATCAGGACGGCCTTTCCAGAGGAGTTATCCGGGGTGTATCCTCCGCCGATAAAAAACACTGGTGTGCCTGTTTCGTCCTCATCGGTGGTCTTGACCAGGGCGAAGGCGGGCTCCGACCAGGTCTGGCCAAGCGCGGGAATGACACTGTCCGGTGCAGCCCCGGCCGGAAGATCCAGGATCGGGGCGTCATTTTCGCGGTTGATCCTCCACAGGAAAAGAGGGCGCTGCGGGTCGGTAATATCCAGGGCGAAATAGCCAATTCCCCCTCTTCCTTCTCCGCATACGAGGATGGCCTGGTCGCCCTCATCCATATTCACTTCACCATCCCCGTTGACATCCTTGATGAAAACCCTGGGGCCCGCGTCCACAAAAAACTGGTGGACTGCCCCTTCCGCCAGGTTTTTGAGCCTGTGGAGGAGGTCCGGAGGAATAAAGGCCCAGAGCTCAATGCCTGACAGGGTCTCGTCGCCTTCTGCATCTATTTCGCTGTCAAGGAGCGCATGGAGCATCCCGTCATTGGCCCCGAAAAACAAAACCGTTTCAGAAGAGTCATCAGAAAAGCGGTAGGAGACCGCCAATGGACGGCTGTGAAGCACATCTCCCAGAATGGACTGCCTGTTTTCCGAGGAATCACCGTCTCCATCCTCATCGAACACATCCGCACCGCGAACATAGTCGATGATTTGGGAGGGGGTGTGGATCGGATTGCCCAGAACCGCTGCTGTCAGGGAAGGGTTGCCTGATTTGAATGCATTGCTCGAAAGGGTGAGGTCTCTGAAGCCTCCCAGGTAGGTGTAAATATTTCGATCATTGCTGGCAATGTAGTTGGGTTTGAGGGGATTTGCCCAGTCTCTTGCAGACCAGAAAGGAACCGCACCGGCTTCGAGGGCATCGGTAGCATCCAACGCAGGATCGCCGTTTTTGTCGATGATTTCGTTTTCCTCGGAGAGCCCGAATCTGACCACATCTCCTTCCCACATGGGTCCGGCCGTGGCACGAAAAAGCCCAAGATAGACACGATTGGAACTGACGGTTTTTTCCGGGGAAATGACCGGGGCGGTAAAGGAACTCCATCCGGAGCCCGGACCGGAAAGGGCAACCAGGCAGGAATCATCTGCCAGGCTTCGGGCGCAGAGCAGCGCCAGGAAGGAGAGTATCGCCACTCCCATAAGCCATCTATGCCGTTTTCGTCTTTCTTTTCCCATTTTTGTCGGTCTCAGTGTCTAACCCGGATACGCCGGAAAAGACAAATGCCTCAATGACAAAACATATCCCGTCTACCTCTTTGCTCCGGGAACGGGCGGAGGAGCAATGCACCGCGGTGCGAACGTCGCCTTCCTTTGGTCATTTGATATTTGACATTGGGCTTTTGGAGTTTGATATTTCATGTGATTTTAAAAGTTTTTACCCTTCTTGCATGCAAATTGGTTCGAAACACTTTAATACCCACGGCGGTAAAACCCGATTTCAATGGTTGCCTTTGCGCCTGACGGCCCATACCCTTTGCACTGCATCCTGTAGCGGTGGGCCTTGAACTGACCTATTTCAAATCCCGATCCGCGGGGCACCGCCGAAGCGCCGAGGTATTCCACTGTCCCTTCAAAGGACTGTTTTTCTCCCAAGAGCCCCTCGGGAGAAGAAAACGCTTTGGGCGAGCCAGGAGACATATTTTCATTGTCGTAGAGTTCAGGGCTGCGCGCCACATAGCCGCCCGCTGCTTCAGCCGCGTAAAATGCCTGTTTCTGGAATCTCCAGTTTGCCGCCATCCCCAGTTCTGATTCGCTCATCTGGGACGCAGCGATCCCGATAATGGTGAGAAGCGCCAGAATAACCAGTGCAACCACCAGAACAGACCCATCTTTATTGTTCAAGAAACACCGGCACGTCTTCATCGCTCGCTCCATCTGGCTAAACCAGCATGGCTGGACCAAAATAAGCCCAGCCACCCCCGAACATGAAAATACAGTCCACAATATTCTGCCGCCGCCGGGGGTATTTTCAGGGTAAAATCTAAATGGTTTCGCAAAAGTACTCACTC
>QMLQ01000171.1 GCA_003646815.1 Deltaproteobacteria bacterium
CGCCCTCGGCAAGGCATTTGAGCCTGACATTTTTACCTGGGACACGGAACACCGCTACCCGGAACTCCAAGAACCATGGATCCCTGATGACAGCGCAATACTGCGTGGATTGATTATGGGAACCAGGGATTATGCTGTGAAATGCGGTTTTGAGAGGGTGATGGTCGGGCTGAGCGGAGGGATTGATTCATCTCTCGTCGCATATATTGCCGCACAGGCACTTGGGCCTGAAAATGTTCTCGGCGTCAGCATGCCGTCCCCGTACACTTCCATGATGAGCAAACAAGATGCGCGTCATCTTTCCACGAACCTGGGTATTCGCCTTGAAGAAATACCCATCGGGAGGCTCTTTGACTGCTATAAGGATGCCCTGAAGAACATATTCGCCGGCCTTCCTGAAGATGAAACAGAAGAAAACATACAGGCCCGCATTAGAGGAAATCTCCTCATGGCCCTCTCCAACAAGCTGAACGCTCTTCTTCTTACCACAGGAAACAAGTCAGAAATAGCAATGGGTTATTGCACCCTATACGGGGACATGAGCGGTGGGCTTGCCGTCATATCAGACCTTCCTAAAACCCTTTGCTACAGGATAGCAAGATTCATAAATAGAGATGATGAAATTATCCCATCCAGAATCATCACCAGACCACCCTCCGCAGAATTGAGGCCGAACCAGACTGACCAGGACTCGCTTCCTCCTTATGAAATATTGGATCAAATACTCGAAGCAGCGATCGAGAAAAATCTCGGACCTCAAGATATGATAGCCATGGGTCACGATCCTGAAGTAGTCAATGATGTGATGCGCCGTCTTGTCCTGAACGAATATAAAAGGCGTCAAGCCCCCCCGGGCCTCAAAATCACCTCCAAGGCCTTCGGGTACGGCAGAAGATACCCCATTGCCAGGGGGAAGAAGGCATTTTGACTGTTTCAAGCGCCATGAAAACAGTGAATGCAAAATTTCCTTCAGATGAAGGGAGAAAATACCGATTATAAGCAACAAGAGGGCATCCCTCTGAGACCAACGGTCAAACAAATTATAGGAGCAACGTCCACGTTGTGCACGAAAAACAGCTGATCCTTTTCGGGGAACACCATGACGTTCAAAAAGAAAATTTTCTATTGGGCAATAGCACTGGCCGCCGCCTATTTTCTGTTAAGCTATCACGTTATATTTTTTGGAAAACGCCCCAGACTGCTCAAAAAATCAAACCTCACACTGAACTATACTTTCTTTAGTATTCAGTCAAAACCGAACAAAAAGATCATGGCCATCGACGATCTCCGCGAAGACGGCATCGCTGATCTCCTGGTTGAAGAAGGGAAAATGAGTGAAGAAGAGCGCGACCTGTATCTCGAGCAATACGGCGGGGACACTGAAGATTTTTATTAAACCGCAAAATCCACCTTTATCTTGAATACCTTGACCGCTGGAAGGTTCAGAATTTTATCCACTCCGGTCTCTTCCGCTATCCTTTTCAGAGCAGATCGAATATATTCCATGTCCTCAGCGATAAAAGTAAACCAGACATTGTAGGCATGGTTTCTCAAGTAGTTGTGGGTTACACCAGGATAACCATTTACGACCTCAACAAAGACCTCCAGTTTGTCTTCAGGAACTTTGGCCGCACAGAGTGTGCTGGCAAAGTTGAGGCGACTTGAGTGAAAATTTCCCCCTATCCTTCTGATAATACCGTTCTCTTTCAGCCGCCTTACCCGTTCCAGCACCTCGTCTTCTGAGAGCCTAACTCTTTTCCCAAGCTCCTCGTAGGGATGCGGCTCTAAAGGGTAGTCCGACTGAATCTCGTTAAGAATGTCTTTGTCCAGGCTGTCCATAATTCTCCTTTTTGGAAGGTTCATACACGCACAATGGCTCTTCCGCGAGGAAATCACCTGTCTCCTCAAAGGCCCGTGCCCGGCACCCGCCGCACACTCTGATATATTCGCATCGACCGCATTTTCCCTTGTACAGAGAGAAGTCTCTCAGTTTCGCAAAGATGTCCGAATTCTTCCACACTTCCTGAAACGTGTCTTTTCTTACATCGCCGCATTTCAGTTCAAGATATCCGCACGGCTGGACTATTCCATCGTATCCAATGAAACAAAATGCTGTTCCACCGAGACATCCCCTGGTCACTGCATCAAGACCATAGGTATCAATTGTTACTTTCTCACCCTTTGCATAAGCCTCCTGCCGCAATATTCTATAATAATGCGGAGCACATGTGGCTTTTAGATGAAGTGGAACCTTATCTCTCATTCCGTAAAACCAGTGGAGCAGCCTTTCATATTCAGCGGCTTCTATTTCCTGGTTCACCATCTCCCTTGCCCTGCCGGTGGGAACGAGCAGGAATAAATGATGGGCTGCCGCGCCAAGATTTACGGCCAGCTCCAATATTTGCTCGGCAAGGTGGGCATTGTGTCTTGTAATGGTGGTATTGATCTGGAACTCGACGTCCTGCTCTTTGAGGAGCCTGATCCCGGCGATAGCCGCATCGAAAGCTCCCTGAACTTTTCTGAATGCATCATGCTCCAGGGCCGTCGGGCCATCAAGGGAAATACTTACTCGACTTATTCCGGATTCTTTCATCTCTTGAATAACAGAAGGATTGAGCAGGGTGCCATTTGTGGCCATGACCATGCGAAGACCGAGCTCTGTACCATACCTGGCTAGTTTGAATACATCTTCCCGAAGGAGAGGTTCACCGCCCGTAAGAATGACAATGGGTCTTCCAACTTCGCGAATTTCATCCAGAAGCTTCAGACACCGTGCAGTGGAAAGCTCACCAGGATAGGGGTCCTTTTCTGCCGCCGCCCTGCAATGGACACAATTCAGGTTGCAGCTGCGCGTGATTTCCCATGCCACCAGCCGAAGCTGATTCCCCTTTTCGGCTTTCTTTTCCATATTTAGTCCGTGTATTACCAAGTACGATGACGTAACCCTTCGCGCTCTTTTTCATATATTGAAACAGATTCTTTACCAGATTCACAAAGGAAAATTGTTCTCTGCGCACTCCGTGGAGAACAAATTATAGCAGGCCTGCCGCCTCTTTTGCAAAATAGGTCAGGATAAGATCAGCACCTGCGCGTTTGATGGATGTTAACGATTCCATCATGACCCGCTCCCCGTCAACCCATCCATTCATTGCAGCCGCCTTGACCATTGCGAATTCGCCACTCACATTATACGCGGCAAGCGGCACCGCACAGATCTCCCGCACACGGGAAATAATATCAAGGTAAGGAAGAGCGGGCTTTACCATGATCATATCAGCTCCTTCGGCGAGGTCCAGCCCTGCTTCCTTCAGTGCCTCAAGCCCGTTTGCAGGATCCATCTGGTAGCTGGAGCGATCTCCGAACTGGGGAGCCGACTCGGCCGCATCCCGAAAAGGACCGTAAAAAGCAGAAGCATACTTGACCGCATAGGAGAGTATTCCTATCTGTTGGTACCCTTCCCTGTCAAGGCCATCCCTGATGGCCGCTACTCTCCCGTCCATCATATCCGAAGGAGCAACCAGGTCCGCTCCCGCTTTTGCATGCGACACAGCCTGTTTCGCCAGTAGTTCCAAGGTCGCATCATTGTCCACATCCCCGTCCTTGATGACACCACAATGACCGTGATCAGTGTACTCACAAAAACAGACATCGGTAATGACAACCAATTCCGGCACCGCTGACTTCACTGCAGAGACAGCCTGCTGCACAATACCGTCATCCGCCCATGATCTGCTGCCCAAGGGGTCTTTGCTGTCCGGTAAGCCGAACAGGATAACCGCCGGTATCCCCAGCCCTGCCAATTCCTTAACCTCAGTGACCAGGGTATCAACTGAATACTGATATTGTCCTGGCATGGAAGGAATCGGGTCTTTTGCGCCTTGGCCAGGCTTTACAAACAAGGGAGCAATAAAATCTTTCACTGAAAGGTGCGTCTCCCGCACCATGTCTCGAATGCCGGGAGTTCGCCTCAACCGTCGTGGGCGAATAGTCATCATTATCTTTCCTCCTACCCTTCTATGCATCAAGTCCTTACAGTTTCGCCTCGAGAACCCATCTCCTCCATTTCCGATGCCTTGCCTCTTGGGGAATTCTTTTGAACCGCAGCATATGGAGCAAGGAATAACGAATATCCAAGGCACCTAATAATCAAAAATATACCCCGGACACGGTCGGACAAAAGAACCATTTATGAATGGGCACGAGCGGAGATTTCCTCATCAGAAAGGTAACATGCCGGATCCGGTGCCCAGATATCGCCCGTAACCGCCTCTGCGCGAACCCGAAAATTGCCCCCGCATATATCCAGCCAGCGACACTTGGCACACCGCCCCTTGACATATTTCTTCTTGTCTTTCAGGCGTGCCATTAACGGATTGGAAAGGTCCGTCCAGATCTCGCTGAAGGGTCGTCCGCGTACATTTCCAAAGGAATAGTGGCGCCAGAACTGGTCCGCATAAACAGAACCGTCCCAACTTACACAACCGAATCCCCTGCCGGAATTGTTTCCTTCATTCATTTGAAGGAGTTCAAGGACCTCAGATGCTCGAGGATGATTTTCTTTCACCATCCTGAGATAAATGTAGGGCCCGTCCGCATGGTTGTCCACGGTCAAGACTTCTTTCATGATACCCCGATCGTGGAGTTGCTTCGTACGGTCAATAATAAGATCAACCGCCCGGCGGGTTTCATCATGGCTCAAATCCTCTGCAACGAGTTCCGACCCACGTCCTGCGTAAACCAGGTGGTAAAAACAGACCCTGGGGATATTATAAGCCTCAAGGAGATCAAAGATACTGGGGATTTCCTGCGCGTTCATCCTGTTGATGGTGAACCGTAACCCGACCTTCAGCCCCACCTCCTGGCAGTTCCTGATCCCCTCCATCGCCTTCTGGAACGCGCCTTTTTTCCCTCGGAACCGGTCGTTCACCTCCTCCATACCGTCAAGGCTCACCCCTACATAAGAAAGGCCGATATCCTTCAGTTTCCGTGCCTTTTCCCGGTCAATGAGCGTGCCATTGGTAGAGATAACCGCCCTCATTCCTTTTCCAACCGCGTATCGTGCGAGATCCAGAAGATCCGGCCGCACCAGGGGTTCGCCCCCTGAGAACAATACCACGGGAACACCGAAATCCGCCAGATCATCCAGGAGGGTGAGACCTTCTTCGTGGCTCAACTCCCGGTCATGGCTCTCCTCCACCGCCTTTGCATAGCAGTGGACACAACGCAGGTTGCACGCCCGGGTGACATTCCAGACCACCACAGGTTTCTTGTCCTTTGAAAACTGCAGCAGATGGGACGGTAAATCACCTGAACGCCTCCCGTAGCGGAGTGCGTCAGACGGTTCAACAGTACCACAATAGAGTTTTGATATTCCGATCATTTTCCTTACCGTGAAAACATCCATCCCGAGCAACCACATATGCCAGGGATATTTTCCTCTCCGGAGGTGGCCCTCGATTGATCTGGTCCAGCCATGCTAGTTTAGTCGCGGACCTTGAAATTGGGGATCGGTCCTCCATATTCTTCGTGATAATATTGCTTGAGCAGGTCGTTCACGAATTTTTCCATATCAATAATTGCTTCACCGTTGATGCTAAAGTGTTCTATTCCCGAGCGGTCTCTCACCAGTTTCAACCCGTATTCAAGCTTCTTCGCAAGCTGATACGCAAGCGCTCCGGCCTCTTCATCTTTCTCTATGGCCTGGGAAATTATTTCATCTATAGCGCTGTCTTCAAAAGAAACGCTCACCTCCATTTTCTCCGGCAGAGACGCTTCCTCGATCTTTATCTGCTGATACATGGCCTTGAACTCTTCAAAGACGCTGTCCATATCAGATATATTTTTCAAATACAATGCGGAAAGAAGTTCAATTCGTCGCTTCCCTATTTCCAGCCCTGATGTTTTTTGAAAATTCCCTGCTCTCTTCGAAATAGAGGCCTGAATATTCCTGAATTCCTTTTCTTTCGCATCCTGGAACCTGGCCATATACGTGGGGTCATCGGGGTTTGCCAGGAGATTTTTCAGTTCTACCGAAGGATCTCTTACCACCTCAGGGGTCACCAGAAAATGCTTGATATTCGTCGATGGCAGGGTTTTTTCAAAGGGGATGAGGACCTTCTCAATGGCGCTTACCAGACCTCTTGCCCCTGTCTTTTCTGCAGCGGCCATCTCAGCTATCCCGTCCAATGCTTCCGGCTCAAACTGTATATCAATACCGTACGCCCTGAAATCTCTTCTCTTGCTGATAAGAATCGGGTTGTTAGGATTGTTCAGAATCTCCAGTAAATCTTCTTTCCGGAGTTCATCAAAGACCACAACAACGGGAAGCCGTCCCACGAACTCCGATTCAAAACCAAACTCGACTAAATCCTGCGCTTTGACTTCCTTCAGGATTTCCCAGGGAATCTCAGTAGACCGCACATCAGCTTCAAATCCGATTCCCTGCTGCTGAAGCCGCTTTCGAATAATTTCGGTCAGATCCCCGAATGCCCCGCTCACGATAAACAGGATATTCTTGGTATTGACCACCCGTTTTTCCCTTTTTCCCGTTCTCCTGTATTGCTCAATTGCCTGAATCTGGGATATAGGATCATGGGGAACCTTCAAATCAACTTCCGTTTCTTCCATGGGCTTTAAAAGGGCGCGCTGAACTCCGGTCCTGGACACGTCATGCCCGATCAGATTGTGCGCGGAAGCGATCTTGTCTATTTCGTCGATGTAGATAATTCCGTTTTCCGCCAGCTCAATATCATCATTCGCCTCGTACACAAGGTCCCTGACCAAGTCTTCCACATCCCCACCGACATACCCTGTTTCACTGAATTTCGTTGCATCACCCTTCACAAAAGGCACGCCGAGTTTGTGGGCGATCAATTTAATGATATAGGTCTTCCCCACCCCGGTCGGTCCAATCATGAGGACGTTGTTCTTAATCATCCCCAC
>QMLQ01000172.1 GCA_003646815.1 Deltaproteobacteria bacterium
CTCTTGGTTTTCTCCCTGGCTCCTCTTGCCAGGGCGGACGAAGATGTTCATTCCCTCATGGTCAAGATCCAGGAAAAATACGGCCGTCTGGATGCGGCCAGCGCATCGTACACGCGTGATGTGATTACGCGCTCCATGTCAATGATGGGGATGAAAACAAGCGGAGATCTGGCAAAGGGAAAACTCTTTTTTCAGTTCCCTCTCTCTATCCGGATGGAACAGGAAACGCCCCACCATGAAACCCTGCTCTCGGACGGCGCGGTCCTCCTGTGGTATGTCCCTGACAAAAAGACCCTTTACAAGTACCCTGCTGATAAATTCGGCAAAGAATTGAGTGTCCTGAGAGACTTGTTCCGAGGCCTCGAAAAAGCGGAAAAACGATTTCACATTGATCTCATGGAACCTGCCGAAGGTAATGCCTTTCGCTTGAAGCTCACTCCCACCCCCCCTTGGGAACAGGTAGACTACCTCGTGGTACTCCTTTCCCGGGGAGTCAATATCAAGGGCCTCGAAATCCATAACATCCTCGGCAGCATCACCCGCTTTACCATAGAGGGATTAAAGGCCGCCGGTCCTTTTAAGAAAAATTTCTTCAAGCTGCAGGTCCCGGACGACACCAAAATTATTCAGGAGAACTAACCACGTTGAGCAGTGGGTGGTCAAGAGTCATGGCTTTGCGTGGAGATGGCGTTAAGCATGTAAAATCCAAATGCCCAAATCCAAATTTCAAATGAATGACAAATGCCAAATGAGCAATGATGGCATACTCGTAAAAAGCCCAAAGCCCTCATGTCGGCCCACGGATCGCGTCCGGGGCAGGCTTTGATCCGGCATCCAGATCTTATTGAAATTACTGGATTCCGGCTTTCGCCGGAATGATTTGAGAATTCATCAATGATTAAGACCTGGATGCATGAGCCATCACATGTCCCCACGGATTGAGGCGAAAGGTTCCTCTTTGACATTTGAGATTTGAAATTGATTTGTCATTAGGGCTTTGACATTTGACATTAAACTACGTGTGCATCCAGAAGCCATTGATTCCCTATCCGGGACGGTACATTCACATCTGCGGATGCATTAAACTCTCAGTGCCTGCTTAAAATCCTCAATCAGGTCATCGGTAGCCTCGAGCCCCACTGAAAACCTGATCAGGGTATCCGATATTCCAAGCGCTTTTCGTTCCTCGGGTGTAAGGCCCGAATGGGACGTGGTTGCAGGCCTGGTAATGAGACTTTCCACGCCTCCGAGACTGGGGGCCACAAACGGGATCTGAACATTCTCGAGAAAACGGTCAGCAACCTTCACATCTCCTGCCAGTTCAAAGCTCAGCATGCCGCTGAATCCATCAAACAACGCACGCGCCCGCTCATGTGCCGGATGGCTTGCAAGACCGGGGTAGTTTACCTTCTCAATTTTCGGATGTGCTTCAAGAAACCGGGCGATCTTGAGAGCGCTCTCATTCTGGTATCCCATCCGGACCGCCAGAGTCTTCAGACCACGGTCAAGCAGAAAACAGGCATGCGGGTCAAGTGATCCTCCAAGGTGATTCATGGTGTGGGTGATTTCCTCTACCAGTTCAGCGCGCCCGATAACAGCCCCTGCCACTATGTCGGAATGGCCGTTGAGGTACTTGGTGCAACTGTGCACAGAAAGGTCAAAACCCCACTCCGGCGGCCTGAAATTCACCGGGCTCGCGAAGGTGTTGTCAATGACGGAAACGAGACCATGGTTCTTTGCAAAACTCGCGACCGCTTTCAAATCCGCCACTCCAAGCAGCGGGTTGGTCATGGTCTCCGCATAAATCATCCTGGTTTCAGGCCGCAGGAGCCTTTCCCAGGAACCAGGATGGTCACCGTCAAAAAAATCAAAAGAAATCCCAAGGGCAGCCAGGTCTTTTGTGATAAAACTGTGGGTCCCCCCGTACAGACATCCCTGCACCAGGAAATGATCCCCGGGGGAAAGAAGCGCCAGGAATACGACAGAAATGGCGGCCATGCCGCTCGCCGTTACCAATGCGGCCTCCGCATTTTCTAGGGCGGCCAGTTTTCGGTGGAGTGCCAGATGATTCGGTGTATTATTGAGCCGGATGTACCGTAGGTCATGGTAGCTCCCTGCCCCGCTATACAGAAAAGTAGATGACTGAAAAACCGGCATGCTGACCGCACCCTCAATCGGCGTTTCCGGATCGCCTGCATGGATCAATTTTGTTTCCAGGTGGCTCCCCGATTTTCCCATACTGTTTTCTCCTTTGCGTCAATGAAGCAATGTTGTGCCGGTTAGGCCCGTTGACCCGTTCGAGCTGTTTTTCCTTTCCCCCTCAAGTCCGTTGAAGACGGAAGGTCCTCTTATGGGTGGGTACTCATTAATAATCATGGGGGATACCCTTGATATGGAGCAGCAAGTGGTCTCGATCCTCAAGGTCTTCCAGCCATCCGTAATTCGCATCATCCTTGCTGTCAAGGTCCTTAATGTAGGGCTTGATATCCAGCAGAGGTGTCCCGTCAAAAGCATCCAGGCCCGAAGTGAAGACTTCATTTCCCTCTACCCGCTTGACTTCCACAATACTCAGCCCCAAAGGATTGGGCCGTACCGGTGATCGGCTGGAAAAAAGCCCCACTTTTTTCCCCGGGGTCCAGGGGGGCGTCACAGACATGGAGGGCTGCCTGGTTACACGATGGATCAGGTAAAGCACATAAATATATCGAAACTTGTTCAACTCTTTCAAACCATCTGCATAGGAAGGGTCAACACAAAGACGGAATTCCCCTTCATCATTTGCGAGGGGTTGATAAGGTGCACTATCCACATAGGGCGTTCGGATAACCCCAATAGGTTTTAAACGGTACTCTCCACGATCCTGTTCCACCTGCTCCGCAAGTTCCTTGCCCTCTTCTTTGCTTTTGCCGGATTTTTCAGGGACCGCAGCCCGTTTCTCATCCTCAAGAAGCTTTCGGGCCCGCTCAATATGGTTGTTTGCCTCCCTTGACAGGGTTATGACCATTTCCAGTTCCTGAGCAACACCACCCAGACCGGAGACTTCGGCCTTCTTTTTCCATTTTTCGTGGTCGAGCATATGCTGCTCGTTATGATGAATCCAATACGGAAGCAACCGTTCCAGCTTCTCAATGTCTGATAATTCCTTCTCCCTGCTCATAAAAAAATCCCCTTTACATACCCTTCCATCCTTCCTGTTCCAGTGCCAGGAATTTCTGCACTGCAGCCTGATCCATAGTCGTGGTTTCCACTTCCACCTCGGCCCCCATGTTCTGCAAAGGCAGTCGTACACTGTCTATCAACATATCCTTAATGGGAATATTCGGAAAAGGAAAAGCAAAGGTGAGCTTTACCTTTTGCCCTGTGATTGCAATGTCCTTCACGATTCCCAGGTCCACCAGCGAGTGGTCAATAGCCGGATGTTTTACCTGTCCAATGGTCTCGCGGATACCCGTCTCAGATAAAATAGCAGTCATAATTTCCTCCTTTTTGACCTTGATTGTCATTCCTGCGGAAGCAAAAATCCAGTTTTCTGAATTGAATGAGCAACCTCTGGACTCAGGTTTTCACCAGAGTGACAAACTCGTTGGGCTGCATCAATCTTGATTCCGGGGGAAAAGACACGGATTAAGTTCATACACGGGACTCCTTTTCCGTGCCGCCTCGGGAAGATATCCCAAACTCGGGCTCAGGATACCGCAGGCTTTTAGGTCTGCTATGAGGGAATCCACCCGCTCTCCCAAATGGACCGCATTGCATGCCTGTTTTATCTGGATTGCGGTGACATGATTCCCCTCGGCCTTCTTTCCCAGAATCTCCACCAGCCGAGGTATTTGATCCCAGGCAGGTTCACCCATATCCCTGGCTACCGCCGCCACAGCTTTCCCGGGCTCCCATGTTCCCTCCCTTGCCGCCTCACGCACCAGGTATTTGACGACATTTGGAAACTCATATTCCTCTCCCGGCATGGGCAGAAAGACCCGGTCTCCCCACTCCATACTTTTGGAACTCCGCACAGGTAACAGTATCCTCCAATCATATCCCAAAAGCAACACCTCTTCCAAATCTTCTCCAGGTGTAAGTAGCTTCTCTACCTCCTCACAGGATATCCTGCCCGTCACGGCAGCGGCACCAAGGATCCGTGCCAGTGATCCAGTGTAGTCCTGTAAAAAACTGCTCAACGCTTTTGCAATGTGCTCTTGTTCGTTCAAAAACCAGGCCCCTATCCGTCCTAGGGAAAAGACATCCTTTTTGTTTTTATGTTCGCCATCTTCATTGACAGTTACATTCTACCTTCCTATAGTGAGATATTATCACAAAGACAAGGATTCATACACATTAAAAAAATATTTCAAAAGGAGCATCATCTCTTTCAAGCCATGAGACTATCAAAGCATATAGGGAAAACGCTCAGAGATATACCCAAAGACGCCAAGCCAAGGGGATATGGACTCTTGCTCCGGGGGGGATTCATAAGGCAAGTGTTTGCCGGGGCTTATGCATATATGCCGTTTCTTCTCCGTTCTCTCAACAAGATTTCCCATATTATGAGAGAGGAGCTGGTTAAAGCAGATTTTGAGGAATTTCTGCTACCCCTGCTTCAGTCGGAGTCTTTTTTCGCAAAACCAGAAACACCCTATGCTGATAATACCGTGGAGGGGATCTTCGAGTTCAAGGATTCCAGGGGAAGCAGGCTCTGCCTGGGACGAACCTATACACCTATCATCGCTGACCTTATTGCGAAAGAGATATCATCGTACAAGCAGTTGCCAAAGAGATTTTTTCAGATCACCACAAGATTCCACGATGAAACCAGGCCGCGTTTTGGTTTGATCAGGGCGAGAGAATTCATTGTGGCTGATGCTTACAGCTTTGATATTGACCGGTCAGGAGTAGGTGCCTCATATGCTGAAATATGTAAAGCCTACCGGCACATACTTGACCGGGTCGGTGCCCGGTACAAGTTTGTGGAAGCCGATGAGGCATCTCGCCGAGATGCTGAGTGCCACGAATTCATCATGACTACTGATGCCGGGAAAGATGTGTTTCTCTCCTGCGATACCTGCGATTATGCTGCAAAACAAGAAAAAGCCCAGTCACGTCTCGAAGTTTTTGCCCAGGACCAAGCCGAACAACCCATGGAAATACAAGAGGTTTACGGCAAGGGATTGATTGGAGTCAAACCACTGGCAGAGTTCCTGGGTATCCCCGTATGGAAGACCACCAAAACCCTCCTCTTTCAGGCTGACGACAGGGTAGTGGCGGTTATGGTTCGAGGAGATTGCGGGGTGAATGAAACAAAAGTAAAAAAATTTCTGGGGTGCAAAACACTCTCACTTGCATCTTCTGCAACCATTAAGGAACTTACCGGTGCAGACGTTGGGTATGCGGGCCCCATTGGTTTACCTCAGGAAGTTATGGTACTTGCTGACCATTATACCAATGACAGGGTAAATTTTGAGTGTGGTGCCAATCGCACGGATTACCATATTATCAATGCAAATTTCGGACGCGATTTTCCCCTGCCGGTGTTCGGGGATTTTAAGCTTGCCAAGGGAGGAGATTTTTGCCCCCGATGCGAAAAAGGAATCTTGACGGAAGCATACGGCATCTCTGTTGCCCGTACGGCTAGGGAGGAATCAGAATATGCGGAAAAAGAGCGAAACCATCCCACATATATCGATGCCCGCGGAACATCCCAACCCCTGCTGACGGCCCATTACACCTTTGGAATAAGTAGATTGGCCGCTGCTCTAGTTGAGCAATGCCATGATGAATCTGGAATTATTTGGCCTTCAGCGATCGCTCCGTTCCAGGCCCATTTAGTTGCGCTGAATCTTGAAAATCCCGATGTAAAAAATGAGGCTGAATTGCTCTACAACAAGCTGTTGGATAACAATATTGAAGTCCTCTTTGACGATAGAGAGGTACGCGCGGGAGAAAAATTTGAAGACGCGGATCTCCTGGGCATACCGATACGTCTTACGGTCAGCAAGCGCACCTTCAAAGAGGGAAAGATTGAAACAAAATTCCGCGACAGGAAGGAAGCCCAATTACTGACATATGAGGAGGTCCTAAAGATATTTCAGTAAGTTGACTCATCAATGCAGTAAAACATCCTGCGAAAAAGGTGCATGTGGTGACAGAAATGGGGAGACAGGCTTTTCATCAATGACTGGTGATAGGGGAATCATTTTCAACATCAAGAAATATGCAATTCATGACGGGCCGGGAATCAGAACGACTGTCTTTCTGAAAGGGTGCCCCCTTTCCTGCTGGTGGTGTCACAATCCAGAGGGTATCTCCAGCAGGCCGCACCTTGTCTATCGCAGGGACCTGTGCGTCGGATGCGGTGAATGCGCAGATGGTTGCGCAAAAAATGCAATCTCTCTTACCCCGGAAGGAATGTTGACGGATGCTTCTCTTTGCAAACTGTGCGGGGTATGTGCAGAAGTCTGCCCTGCCGAGGCACGAGAATTCATCGGGCAAATCCAAGAGGCCGCCCGCATAATGGAAATGATCGAAAAAGACATCCCTTTTTTCGATGAGTCCGGAGGTGGTGTTACCTTTTCGGGAGGAGAACCGTTGTTCCAGCCCGCATTCCTTTTGGAACTTCTTGATGCCTGTGGAAGAAAAGGAATCCACCGTACCGTAGATACATCAGGATATGCAGATAAGGATATTCTCATGGCTGTCGCCGAAAAAACAGATCTCTTTCTCTTTGACCTCAAGATGATGGATCCTGAAAAACACAAGCGCTTTACCGGCGTTTCAAACGAAAAGATTCTTTCAAATCTCGTGTACCTGGCAAGAGAAGGGGCATCCATCTCCATCCGCATACCCCTGATCCCCGGAATTAATGACGACGAAAAAAATATTGAACAAACAGCCACTTTTGTTGAAAAACTTCCCAATGTGCGTGATATTCATATTCTCCC
>QMLQ01000173.1 GCA_003646815.1 Deltaproteobacteria bacterium
AATATTCGTCCATGGTATTCCTCCTTACGAGTCGTGAGTCGTGAGTCGTGAGTCATGAGTCGGGAGTCGGGAGTCGGGAGTCGTGAGTCATGAGTCGTGAGTCGGGAGTCGTGAGTCTCGAGTCGTGAGTCATGTAAGTGATACCTCGTCCACCCGAACCTTGACATTTCTCACTGCCAGCACATGCTGGAAAACCTGGCTCAGTTCGGACGCCAGTGCTGATTTTTCCTTGACCATGTCCTTTCCTGATCCGGCCGCCTGGAGCAGATAGCGGTACACCTGGTTTCGAACCGCGACCGGTCTTTTCTTGTACCGTGTCAATATTTCAGGGTCCCACTTGACTGAAATGACCAGCTTGACGGCCGCATTTTCAGAATTCTCCGGCAGAGGGATAAAAAAGGGATCCAACACGGATTGCACCACAGACTGTTCATCTTTGCCGTTTCCGCCCAGGAGCGAATCCACTGTGAGGAATTCTCCCCGGTTCCCGGCCAGGAGCAGGAAGCTTATACCCAAGGCAAAAAAAACGGTTCCTGCCGAAAAAAGGACCCATTTTTTCCGGAGAAAGGCGAATACACCCCCGGTCCCATCACCTTTTTTGGAGGCTTGCTCGCTGCTTTCGGTAACCTCCTTTTCTGTGTCACCGTCCTCAGTTCCCGCTGCTTCACTATCTGCTGCATCGGGTTCGGGAGGTTCTTCATCAAGAGGCGCGGCTTCATCCAGGATCACCTCTTCTTCAACAGGCCAGGCATCGCCGATTTCCTCTTTGCTTTCGTCAGTGTTTTCCTGGGTCTTCCCCTCTTCTGGAGGAGTCTCCCCGCTGCTTTCGGTAACCTCCTTTTCTGTGTCACCGTCCTGATTTCCCGCTGCTTCACTATCTGCTGCATCGGGTTCGGGAAGTTCTTCATCAACAGACTCGGCTTCATCCAGGACCACCTCTTGTTCAACCTGCCCTGTATCGCCGGTTTCTTTCGGCACTGACGACTCTGTCTTACTTTGTTCTTCTTTTCCGCTTCCTGCCTCAGCGCTCTCTTTCTGGTCCTTTGCCTCCTCCTCGGCCTCTTGCGGTTTCTCTTCTTTTTTTTCTTCGGAGCTCATTTCAGTTTTTTCTGACCTAAGTCAATCAATTTTCATTGCTCAAAATAACGCCTCACCTTATGCCGAAGCCTGATAACGGCCTTTGTGTGGAGCTGGGATATCCTTGATTCCGTGTACCCCATGACCTCTCCTATTTCCTTCATGGTAAGTTCTTCGTAGTAATACAGCATAATGACGATTCGCTCGTTTTTCGGGAGTGCATCAATGGCCTCCGCCAGCACCCCCTTCACCTCTGAGATGTCAAGGGACACTGCGGGGTCCGTCATCATGGAGCCCTGGTAGGCATGCCACAAGTTGTTGATCTTCTTGTGGGCCATCAGCTCCCCCAGGTCCTCCTCATTAAAAACTGATATGCCTTTCGTTTCTTCCAGGAGCTGATAAAAAGCATCCATATCGATGCCCAGCTCTGCAGCCACTTCCTCATCGCTCGCAGGCTTCATGGTGCGGCGTTCCACGCTCCCATAGGCCTTTTCCAAAATCTTGGCGTTTTTTCTTACGGAACGGGGGACCCAATCCATGGTCCGCAGTTCATCGAGCATCGCTCCCCTGATTCGAAATTCAGCATAGGACTTGAACGCCACTCCTTTGTCGGGGTCGAATTTTTCTATGGCATCCAGCAGGCCCATAATCCCGGCACTCATGAGATCATTCTGATCAATATGACTGGGCAGCCGCATGGCGAGTCTTCCTGCCACCGTCCTGATCAAGGGCGCATACTCGGTTATATAGTACTCCCGTTCGCTCTCTGGAATCCGCGACCCTGACCCGCCATTTTGCCCATACTGTCTTACTTTTTTTGCAGCGCTAGTTGCCATAATTTGTCTGCCAGGAGTCCACCAGTTTTTTCCAAAAAAACTTGATATCGCCTTCAAAATCCAGATGATTCACGCTGGTGAGCAGGCTTTCCGCCACGCTGAGGAAACTCTTACTCGCTGCCGCATCGGGATACACGGCCAATACGGCCTGCTGTTGCCTTACCGCCTGGGGAATATGTTTGTCATGAGGTATCCAGCCGAGATAGTCGATAGATGGTGATCCAAGGAATTTATCCACCACCTGGCTCAGTTGCCGGAAAATCCGATCGGCTTCTTCTGCATTTCTCGCCTGGTTAATGAGAATCTTGAACGTTTTCTGCTGATATTTTGTGGTAAGCACCTTAATGAGAGCATACGCATCAGTGAGTGAGGCGGGCTCATTGGTCACCACAACCACCTTCTCCATGGCCGCAAAATTGAAGTACATGACATTGGATGAAATTCCCGCTCCGGTATCAATAAGGAGCACATCAAACCGGTCCTGGAGGATATCCAGTTCATCCAGGAGAAACAATCTCTGGGACTGATCGAGTTCCGTCAGTTCCTGGATGCCTGAAGCTGCCGGAAGGACTTGAAAGCCGCCCGGCGCCTCAATAATGATTTCCTCGAGGCGTTTCTCCCCGGTGAGCACATGCTGAATGCTGTAATGATGGTTCAATCCCAGGAGGACATCCATGTTTCCCAGGCCGAGATCAGCGTCCAGGATCAGGACCTTCTTATGGGATTGCGTCAATGCCAGGGCCAGGTTGGCCACGACATTCGTCTTTCCCACCCCGCCCTTTCCGCTGGTTACCGAAATGACTCGCACTCCGGTTCCGTCATGATGCGCGTCTGCTGTTGCATTCGAGGCCATAAGCTTTTCTTCAACACCCTTTCCGTTTCCAACCATATCTCTTAAGCGGCTCGCCTGATCCATCCTAGTGAACCCCGTTGCCCATGCTCATCACTGTTCCGCCTCTTCCATTCAGGATTAACTTTGCGAGTTTTTTCTTGGAAGCCGGCTCAACATCCTCAGGAACCTGCTGTCCCGTTGTAAAATAGGCAACCGGTCTTGACTGGCAGAGGAGAAAATTGACCATGGAAGAAGCATCCTCCACTTCATCCAGCTTGGTAAAAATATAACTCTCGTAGGCCAGCGCCCGAAATTTCGTCTCCGCAAGGAGCAACTGGCTGAGGTCTGTTGTTGCGCTCAGCACAAGATATCCACGGATCTTCTTCGAAACCTTCAACAGGTCCATCAACTGGCCTATCTCCTTTGTATCCCGAGGGCTCCTTCCCACTGTATCCACAAACAGGTGGTCACAATCAGCGTGCCTCGCTATGGCTTTCCGCAGTTCGCTCCTGGTTGAAGCCACTTCCATGGGGATCCCCATGATCCTCGCATAGGTTTCCAGCTGGTTTACCGCGGCAATCCGAAAGGTATCCAGCGTAATGAGGGCAACCTTTTTCCCCTGCTCCAGGGCCGTCCTGGCGGCCAGTTTTGCCAGTGTTGTGGTCTTTCCAACTCCGGTTGGGCCAATAAAGGCATGAATCGCCTGATCTTGTCCACCGGCCACCTCACCACCCATGTTGATATTTTTTAAAATGTTTATGAGGCTTTGTTTTAAGGCGTCCTGACCCTGCTGCGCCGAATCCCCGGGATCAGCAGGCATCATTTTTCTTAAGAGAGATCTGATGATCTCGCCTTTAATCCCAAAATCCTTAAAGTACCCGTACTGTCCCCGCACCTGCGGGTCAAAAATCGTATCGGGCTGCAGCACCGCCCCTGCCTCAATGCTCCAGAGCAGGTCCCTGATCTCCCTGATCTGTGCTTCCAGGTTCTCGTAGCGCTCTATCAAGGCACGCGCTCCAGTATCCCCTCCTTTCCGGGGGGAGTTGGTTGTGGAATCGTAATCCACCGCAGCAGTGACTTCGATCGTCTCCCCGGCTTGTCCCGATTTCCCCTCGCCGGGATGAATGGTTCGTGTCCGAAGAATCACCGCCTCGGTTCCCATTTCCTCCTTCACCATGCGGAGGGCCTCCTGGGTATTTCTGGCAACAAATCGTTTAATATTCATCACGAAAGTCCTATTTCTCCAACGGCCTGCACCCGCAGTCCAGTGGGTATTTCATTGTGAGAAAGCACTGCCACGTGCATCTGGTATCTTTCACAGAGTTTCCTCAAATGACGCCGTATGGTTGATGAACAAAGCAGTACAGGCTGTTCGATAGTTGCGGCGCTTCTCTCGATGGTATTTTTGATACTGGTGATAATCCGTTCGGCCTGGTCAGGTTCCAGCGCAAGATAGGCCCCGTATTCGGTCTGGTTCACCCCGTCCGCGATGGTCCCTTCCACTGCGGGGCTCACCGATAGCACCTTCATGCTCTGGTCCTTTTCCACGTATGGTTTTGTTAATGATCTTGAAAGCTTTTGACGCACGTACTCTGTCAGAAGTTCCGGGTCCTTTGTCACCGGAGCATAATCTGCAAGGGTTTCCACAATGGTGAGGAGGTCCCTGATAGACACCTGTTCCCGCAGCAGATTTTGAAGGACCTTTTGCACCCCGCCCACCGTGAGAAGGCCGGGAACCAGCTCTTCAACGGCCTTTGGATTCGATTTGGCCAGGTTATCAAGGAGCCGCTGGACCTCCTGCCGGCCAAGGAACTCGTATCCATATTCCCGTACCACCTCGGAGAGATGGGTGGTTACGACGCTTGGGAGGTCCACGACGGTATAGCCGCATAACTGGGCATCGCCTTTCTTCTCTGCCGTAACCCACAGGGCCGGAAGGCCGAATGTAGGCTCCACCGTAGCAACACCGTCTACCTTGGATGTTGCATCCCCGGGATCAATGGCCAGGTAGTGATCCATCATGAGTTCGCCCCGGGCCACGCTGTTCCCTTTGATACAGACGGCATATTCGTTCGGTTTCAGTTCCAGGTTGTCACGGATATGAAGGGCTGGAATAACCAGGCCCATTTCAAGTGCAAACTGTTTCCGCAGGGAACGAATGCGATCAAGCAGTCCTCCTGATTTCCGGTTGTCCACCAGCGGGATAAGGCCGTATCCGATTTCCAGCTCAAGGCTGTCCAGGGGAAGCAAATCTTCCACCTGTTCCGGTGTGGCCTCGCCGGTCTTTTCCACCTCTTCAGATGCCGCCTCTGCGGCCTGTCTCCCCTTCATCACCACAACCGCTCTTGCCAGGAGAAAAACGCCTGTGGCCAGGATGGCAAAGGGAATAAACGGCATGCCGGGGGCGAGAGCGAACAGGAAAATGATCACCGAGGCGATGATCAGGGCCTTGGGTTGGAATCCGAATTGCTTGATCACCTCAAAGCCGAGTCCCCCTTCGGCTGCTGCCCGGCTTACCAGGATACCCGCACCCGTAGAAATGATCACCGCCGGAATCTGGGAAACCAATCCATCACCGATGGTGAGGAGGGTGTAATTCTGCACCGCGGTGGAGAAGTCAAGATGCATCTGGACCACCCCGATGATCAGGCCGCCAAGAATATTGATGAGCGTAATGATAATGCCGGCGATGGCGTCTCCCCTGACAAACTTGCTCGCGCCATCCATGGCACCGTAAAATTCTGCTTCGCTTGCTATTTCTGCGCGCCTCGCCCTTGCTTCTGTTTCGTCAATGAGACCGGCGTTCAGATCCGCGTCTATGCTCATCTGTTTTCCCGGCATGGCATCCAGGGTAAAACGGGCGGCTACCTCGGCAATACGTCCTGCGCCCTTGGTAATGACAACAAAGTTGATAACCACCAGGATCATAAATACTACGAGCCCGACGGTGGTGTTTCCCCCCACCACGAACGCGCCAAAACCCTTGATGATCCGCCCTGCGGCGAGAGAACCCGTGTGCCCGTTCAGGAGAATCAGCCTTGTGCTGGCGATATTCAATGAAAGACGGAAAAGCGTGGTGATCAGCAGCAGGGAAGGAAATACGGAAAAATCCAGCGGGCGCATCACGTAGATGGTGAGCATCAGGACCAGGATGCTCATGGTAATGTTGAGAGCCAGCATGATATCGAGCATGCCCGTCGGTAAAGGGACCAGCATAACCAGCAGGATGCCCACTACCCCAGCGGCGATGAAGACATCGCTGTTACTTTTCAGGGAAAATCCTTCTGCCGGAATTCTCAGTTGATCCAAATGGATTCCTCTCTTTTCAGTTGTGAGTCGTCAGTCATGAGTCGTCAGTCGTGAGTCGTCAGTCGTCAGTCAGGGTCACGGTACAGCAATATTCAATTCCTTTTTACTTTATCCGTTGTCTTTAGTCCTGTTCTTGAGACCGTACACATAGGCCAGTATTTCAGCAGCAGCCTGATAAAAATCGGGCGGGATTTCCTGCCCGATATCCACGAATTTATACAAATTCTGTGCCAGGGGTTTGTTCTCCACGAGGGGGATATGATTTTTCTTTGCTATCTCTCTGATTTTAAATGCAATATTGTTCGCCCCTTTCGCCACGACCGTCGGTGCCTCCATGCTCATGGAATCGTAGCGCAGAGCGACCGACAAGTGCTCCGGGTTGGTGATAATCACATCTGCGTTCTTGACATCTTCCATCATACGCCGCCGCGCCATCTCCCGCTGAATAGACCTGATGCGGCTCTTCACCAAGGGGTCACCCTCGGTTTGTTTGAACTCCTCTTTCACCTCCTGTTTCGTCATCTTGAGATCCTGCTCAAACTCCCATTTCTGGTAGAGAAAATCCAGGATGGCAAGCACTGCTATGACGTAGCAGCTCCTGGTAACCACGTCCAAAGATGTCTCTCCCATGAATCGCAGGATCTCTGCCTTGCCCTGGTAGGCCAGTTCAAGGAAGCGTCCCTTGTTGGCCTGAAGCGTGGAAAAGGCAGCCCATCCTACCACCAGAATCTTCCCCAGGGATTTCGCCAGTTCCACCAGGGAGCGTTTGGAAAACATCCTCTTGGCACCTTCAATTGGACTGATTTTTGACGCTTTTGGTGCCAACGGCTCGACACTCCAGATG
>QMLQ01000174.1 GCA_003646815.1 Deltaproteobacteria bacterium
AACTGGTACGAGGATGACCAGATCCTGAGCAAGGTTGATGCGCTCCTGGAAGGAATCGTTTGAAGGCGGGAGGGAGGCTGGAAAGCGTTAGGAAGTGAGGACCGTCCGTCTTCGACGGACTTGAGAGGGAAAGGCAAAAAAGGATAAAGGAGAAAAGATAATGGAAGAATTTAAACCGGTTATTGTGGCGTTCTGCTGCAACTTCTGAGGATACACCGCAGCGGACCTGGCAGGTTCCATGCGTCTTCAGTATCCAGATACAATCAGGGTAGTCAGGGTCCCGTGCACCGGCAAGGTGGATATCCTCCACCTTCTCCGGGCTTTTGAAAAGGGCGCGGACGGAGTGTATATCGTGGGATGTATGGAAGGAGATTGCCGTTTCAACCAGGGAAACCTCCGGGCCAGGAAGCGGGTGGAACAGGCCCAGGTGATCCTTGAGGCCATCGGCATCGGTGGAGATCGCGTGCAGATGTACAATCTTTCATCCGGAGACGGCCCCAAGTTCGCCGAATACGCCGTGGAAATGACGGAGAGGATACAAAAACTGGGGCCAAACCCCTTGAAGGCGGCCAAGCTGAAAAAAGCGGCCTGAGCATGAAAGAAAGAGAGGGTAAGCGAGATGATTGTTGCAGACAAGAAACCCATTGAAGAAATCATTGAAGAGGTGAAAGATTTTACCTCCATTCTCATTGCGGGCTGCAATGAGTGTGTAACCGTCTGTGAGGCCGGCGGCAAGAAAGAAGTCGGGATTCTTGCCTCGGCCCTGCGCATGTACTTCATGAACCAGGGAAAAGATGTGAAGATTGATGAAATCACCCTGGAGCGCCAGTGCGACCACGAATACCTGGAAGAAATCAGGAACAGCATTGATCAGTATGATGCGGTGTTGTCCCTGGCCTGCGGGGTGGGCGTGCAGTTCATGGCGGAAAAATACTTTGACAAACCGATCCTCCCGGGTGTCAACACCTGTTTCCTCGGGGTGACGGAAGAACGGGGGGTCTGGACGGAACGATGCCAGGCCTGCGGGCAGTGCATCCTCGCGAGCACCGGCGGCATCTGCCCTATCTCCCGCTGTGCCAAGCGGCTCCTGAACGGCCCGTGCGGCGGTTCCAGCAACGGCAAGTGCGAGATCAACCCTGACCTGGACTGCGCGTGGCAGTTGATCGTGGACAGACTCAAGGAACTGGACAGGCTCGATGACTATGAAAAACTGACCCCCATCAAGGACTGGTCAACGGACAGGGCTGGGGGACCCAGAAAAGTGGTGAGGGAGGACGTAAAACTATGAGCACGGCTGTGACAACAAAAACACCCAGCAAGCTGGAAAAGATTCTTGCCGCAGGACACTTGGCGGTCACCTCGGAATGCGGTCCCCCGCGCGGAAGTGACGGAGAAGCTATTGCCAAGAAGGCCGAAATGATCAAAGACCACGTGGATGCCATCAACATCACGGACAACCAGACCTCTGTCACCAGGCTCTGCAGCCTGGCAGCCTGTATTCGGTTGAAGCTCATGGGCCTGGAAGCGGTGCTCCAAATGGTGGTCAGGGACCGGAACCGGATTGCGCTCCAGAGCGACATCCTGGGGGCTGCCTCCTTTGACATTAATAATATCCTGTGCCTCTCGGGAGATCACCAGGTCTTCGGGGACAATTCCAGGGGACAGAACGTTTTTGACATTGACTCCATGCAGTTGATCCAGACCGTACGGTATATGCGCGATGAAGGCAAATTCCTGGGAGGAGACGAAATCAAGCGTCCCCCCCGAATGTTCGTGGGAGCTGCCGCAAACCCGTTCGCTGATCCTTTTGACATCAGGGTTCCTCGCCTTGCCAAGAAAATCGCCGCCGGCGCTGAGTTCATTCAAACCCAGTGCATATACAACCTGGACAAATTCGAACTCTGGCTCAAGCAGGCCGGGGACAGGGGGCTACTGGACAAGGTCGCTGTTCTTGCTGGACTGACCCCACTCAAATCCGCCGGCATGGCCAAGTACATGAAAAACAGGGTTCCGGGCATGGATGTCCCTGACGATGTAGTGAAACGGATCAGCGGCGTTCCAAAGGAAAAGCAGGCCGATGAAGGGATCAAGATCTGTATCGAATCCATCCAACGCCTCAAGGAAGTAGAGGGTGTCAAGGGGTTCCACATCATGGCCATTGAATGGGAAGAAAAGGTGCCAGAAATCGTGGAGCAAGGGGGATTGTACCCGAGGCCGGAGGTGGAGGAGTAATGGTGGGCAATCCGTGATTGCCACCAGGAAGCATGACAATTTATTAAGCAGTGCCCATCCACAAATAGACTTTGGGCACTAGCGAGTTTCCAATGCAGAAATGAGATATTTTTTACAAGATCAAGGAAATCAAGGGATTGCGCGGAGGCGTACTAGAGTACGCCGCACAAGTGATCCCGCAGATTGACGCCGAGATTGTGAAAAATAGCCATTTATGGATGGAAACTAAGCTATTACATTGCAATTCACAAGGGAAAAGAATTACAATAAACACGATAGAAAGGAGGATGCTATGTCAAACCCGTATATCCTAGTAGTGGATGATGACCCGGATCTGGTGGAAACTGTTGCGATGATGCTGGAAAGCAAAGGTTGCGAGGTGGGCCGCGCCTATGACGGTGTTGAAGGTGAGGAATCCATCAAAGAACGTCGCCCGGACCTCGTTATCCTTGATGTCATGATGCCCCGGAAGGACGGGTACGTGCTCTGCGCTGAGTTGAAGGCCAAGGAGGAAACCCGGGATATTCCTGTGGTACTTCTCACTGCCGTCGGAGAGGCGGTTCCCACCACGAAATATACCCATGCGGACGGGATGTCCACCGAAGCGGATGACTATGTTTCCAAGCCCATCGACACTGAAGGTTTATGGAATGTGGTAAGTGGTCTGCTGTAGGCTGCTTCCTTCGTTGTGCAGCTTTCTGACGACGTGAGGGAGATCAGTCTTGCCGGATGCGTCCAAAAGACTCGGTGGCTTCAAGGTCCTCAAAGAGATGGGCGAGATCTCCCTTATCTACCCCAAAGGGAATGATCGCCGCCTGATGGAGCTACTGCGCAACTTTGCGGAAAGGAAGATAAATATTCCTTTCCTGATCTATGACAATCAGCAAAAGACCGTTGGTCTCCACATTACCGTGGAGGCCGGCAAAAATCGAGAAACCGCCCGCCTTGCAGGGAATTTTCCGGGCCAACAGAGCCCGAAAAATGAGAAAGCAGCTATCCTTTCTGTTTTTCCCCATCGAAATGATCCTCATGTCGCCGCGGCCTTGCTTCAGGCGTTCGGCGAAAAAAACATTTCCCTTCATGCCCTGGCCCATTCCCAATCGGCCATTTCCGCGGTATTGAAGGAATCCGCCCTGAATAGGGCGGCGGGTGCGCTCTTCGAGCCCTTCCAGTTCGGTGCTTACCGGACCCCCGCCGACTGGAGACTCGCCCAGGAGGGAAAAGAAGAACTCCACAAGGAGATTATGGCTTCGTATCAGGAAATGAAGCCACGGGTTTATTGCCTTGAGTGGCAGGACAACCTGACTCTTTTCCAGATTATTTTTCAACGATCCTATTACGGGGCCATGGGCCTTGCGTTTGAAGACCTTGCCGAGACGGGATTTCACCTCAGTTTCCTTATCACTTCGCCCCCGAGAATTGAAAATGAGGCCAGGCTGCTTTTCTGCATCCTGCAGGACCTTCAAACCATTTTCCAAGCATCAGCCAGGAAATGGCTTCCTGATGCAATGGTGATTGACTCCCCTTCTGTCGCCCTTTTTTCAATGAACGGGCCCCACTTTGGGGATCGTTATGGCCTGGCGTATGAGCTCTTAAACGCACTCCACCGGGCGGGCGTCAATCTCCTTGCCCTGAGCTGTTCAATCGCTTCCATGTCAGGGGTTGTTCCCTCAAAACAGATCCATGAGGCCACCTGTGCCATCCAGGATCAGTTTGAAGTTCCCTCCGTGCTCAAAAAAACATAACCCAAATTTATTAAGTTTTTACCTCAAATAACCGAATAGAAAAGAGAATAGCTATTAAAGGCCAAGAGCAATGCTCCGGTTTTTGTTGATTTGAGGATTGCGAGTGGTTTGGTTCCAAATGGAAAAATGGGATAAGGTTCTGCCATGGGCGCAATGGAAATTACTGTTTCAGAAGACAACTTGACGGCTTTTCTCCGGCTTACGGGAGATCCCCCTACCGGCGGAACAGTGCAGGAGATCAAGGCGCTCCTGGACTCCCATGGTATTCGCTACGGCATTGTACCTGACGAAGTAATTGAGGAATATCTCGCTGCTTTTTCAAAGAAAACCGACGTCCTGGAGATCGCCAGGGGAAAACCTCCCCTTCCGGGGACAGATGCCCATATTATTTACTATTTCGATACGGATCCTTTAAAAATAGGTGCCCTTCGTCACGGTGGAACCATTGACTACCGTGACCGAGGACAGATTCCCCAGGTAAAGAAAGGAACCTTACTCGCCCGGAAAGAACCTGCTACCGCCGGCAAGCCCGGGATGGATGTGTTCGGAGTGGAAATACGGCCTCCTCAGCCAAAAGATATAAAGATCCGGTGCGGAAAAGGGGCGGTAAAGAGTGAAGACGGTCTGAGAGCCCATGCCACACAAAACGGTGAGCCCAATCTCTCTCACGACGGGAAGCTTTCCGTATTTCCAAGGCTCCTGATCTCAGGAGATGTGGATATGAAATCCGGGCATGTAGAGTTCGACGGTGATGTGGATATCAGGGGAAGTGTGCAAGACGGCTTTCGGGTACAGGCAGGAAGGCTCATCGCCGGAGAAATCCTGCGCTCGGATATCACTGTTTCAGGGGATATTGTGGTCTCAGGTGGGATTATCGGAGCGACTATCCGGGGGGATGGAAACTTGAAGGCCCGTTTTATCCACCATGCCAGGATCCAACTCCTTGGGGACATCGTGGTGGAAAAAGAAGTGATCAACTCTGATATCACAACCAACGGAGCCTTTCTTGTGCAGGAGGGGAAGATCTTTAATTCGAGAGTCTCTGCCAAAGGGGGTATTGAGGCGGAACAGATTGGTTCGGATGAATCCAGGCCATGTTTCCTGAGCGTTGGGCTGGATGAAGGGGCAAGGGCCAAGATCGAACATCTCAAGGAACTGAAGAAAAAAAAGAGGGCAAAGAGAAAAAAGCTGGAACGGGTGGTCGAAAAACTCCAATCGCTCTCAAGAAAATTGCTCAAGAAAACTGCTGAACCCGGGAAGGCCCTCGACCGCGAACCGCTTGAACGGGTAGAAACAAAAATCAAGAAGCTGCAGGAAAAAGTCGACGAGCTCAAATCTGAACGTAACACACTGAACCAAGATATCAACGGCATTCACGAATGGTCACAGTCAAGCGGAGGGAGTCCTGTTATCAAGGTGCACGGCGCGATTTACGCGCACACCAGCATAAGGGCACCTCACACCAGCACTGAACTCATGACGAATTTCACCCGATCAAGAATCAGTGAAAAGCGGATCAGCCCATCAGAAGGCCATCGGGAAGTCTGGAAAATGGTAGCGGCTCCGCTGAAATAATTTGGCCTGGCTACAGGAGCTCACCAGCTTCCATTATGGCGGGCACTAATTCTTCCCGCCCGATGGCCATAATATGCACACCGTCACACATTTTCTCGTCCCGGATCCTCTTGATCATGCGCCCCGCGATCATGATTCCCGTATCAACAGCACGGCCTTTGGGCGCCGCCGCCATTTCATCAATCAACTCCTTGGGGACGGTGACCCCCGCGACATTCTTGTTCATAAAGCGCGCCATGGGAGCTGAGGTCAGAAGGATAATGCCCGCCAAGACCTTCACGGGGAACTGCCTGGCATACTCCATAAACTGTTTGAAATGATCAAGGTCATATACCGCCTGGGTCTGAATAAACTCTGCACCCGCCTCTACCTTCTTTTCGAACTTGATGAGCTGTGGCTCCAGGGGATTGGCCTCCGGGGTTACGATGGCGCCCGCACAGAATGAAACAGCCCCGTCAAGATCACTCCCTCCCAGATCGCGACCTTTTTCAAGCTGCCTCACTGTCGCGAGCAATTGGCTTGAATCCAGGTCAAAAACGCTTTTCGCTTCCTTGTGATCCCCGAGAATTACCGAGTCGCCCGTGAGGCAGAGGACATTGTTAATGCCGCGGTTGGAGGCAAAGAGGAGATCGGCCTGCAAGGCCAAGCGGTTCCGGTCTCGACAGGTCATTTGGAGGATGGGTTCACCGCCCATTTCCTTTACCAGGAGCGCACCCCCGAGGGAGGGAAACCGCATCACGGAACTTTGATGGTCCGTCACGTTCATGCCATCCACTTTGTCTTTCAGGAGATCCACGTGGTGCTTCATCTTTTCCAGGTTGGTACCTTTTGGGGGAGCCACCTCTGAGGTCACCACGAATTTCCCTGATTCCAGGGCATCCTTGAAACGAGAAGCCATATCTCTCACCTCGTCATACAATAATTCACGGAGCACGGGGCCGAATAGATCCGTAGGTGACGGATCAGCCACAAATAACTAACCACAAAGGCCCTAATGTCAAATGCCAAATGACCAGACCGGGCGAATGATGCACTGTTATGGGTTCCGTGGTGCCCTTTACTCACGAAGGAGTGTATCCAGAGACACATTCTTACATTGAGGCATTGGGATTTCATTTGACATTTGGATTTTGGATTTTGACATTCACCAAGATCCCACAAAATGCGGCTCCCGTTCTTGATCCTGAGGCTATTCATACCGCTCCAAAGCCATTACCCAAGACTGTATTTTCCGGGGCTCGGTTCCCCCTGGTGGTTCCTGGGCTTCTGGAGCACCCGCATGGAATCCAGCCTCCCTAATTCCTTGAGACGATTGTAGATCAGGGTCCAGGCGCAGTCCTT
>QMLQ01000175.1 GCA_003646815.1 Deltaproteobacteria bacterium
AAACACTGAAGGCGATTATGTAGGAATTCAAATCTGTAGTGCCAAAATTATGGTTTTGAAACTTGTAACCCATTGTTATTACAGATCTATTTTTTAAAAGTCACGAAGTTCGGTTAAAAAATATAACCCCAAGATCAAGGGGAAGGAATACCTTGCCCTCTTCGGCGCCATGTCCATGATGCATGTTATAAAAGGATTGCAAAATGCCGGCCCGAACCTGACTCCGGAATCCATGATAAAAGGCATGGAGCAAATCAAAAACTGGGAACCTGAAGGCGTTGGTGCCCCGGTGACCTACGGCCCCAATCGGCACCACGGAGTGAATGCATCCCGGATGGGACAGGCCAAAAACGGCAAAGACACCATACTTGCCCCCTTTACCATCTTCAAGGCACATTTTTAACCGGTATGTCGCTTCTTGACATCCGTTCATTGTCCATCCGTTTTGGTGGTATCCAGGCCCTTGCGGGGATTGACCTCCAGGTGGAATCCGAGGAGATTCTCACGGTTATCGGCCCCAACGGGTCTGGAAAAACCACTCTTTTCAACTGTATCTCGGGCGTTTATCATCCAAACGGCGGAGAAATCTTCTTCGAAGGGAAAAATCTCCTGGGCCTCTTGCCTGACCGGGTCGCGGAAAGGGGGATTGCCCGTACCTTTCAAAATCTGCGCCTCTTTCTCCACATGACCGTCCTCGACAATCTCCTGCTCGGAAGGCATATAAAATTCAAGCGACATGCCACGGCCGCCTGCCTGAGGCTAAGGGGTGAAGAACTCAAACACCGAAGGGTGGTTGAGGAAATCATAGAGTTTCTGGACCTCCAGGCCTACCGCCAGGCCCTCATATCCGATTGTCCGTACGGGGTGCAGAAACGCGCGGAAATGGGCCGGGCCCTTGCCATGGAACCGCGGCTTCTCCTGCTGGACGAACCCATCGCAGGACTCACCTCAGAGGAAAAGGAAGAGACCGCCTATCGCATCACGGAAATCAGGGGACGATACAAGACGGCCATCCTGCTGGTGGAACACGATCTCAGGATTGCCTCAAAACTGGCGGATCGGATGATCGCCATGGATTACGGGAAAAAAATCGCCCAGGGCACCCCGGAGGAGGTACAGCGGACCCCGGCCGTCATTAAATCGTACCTGGGAGATGAATGAAGACGAAAAGTGGAGACATGGAGCCATTACTGAAAATTGCCAGCATTGAGACCCTGTACTATGACCGTATTTATGCCCTCCACGGCCTCTCCCTCAAAGTGAGGGAAAAGGAAATTTTTGCCGTACTGGGTCCCAACGGGGCGGGAAAGACCACCCTGCTCAAGACCATTGCAGGGCTTCTCAAGGATCAGCCCAAGAAGGGTATCATAGAATTCGACGGCAAGCGGATCCAGCGCCTTGCGCCAGAAAAAATCGCCCGGCTGGGGATCGTCTACGTCCCCGAAGACCGGGGGCTTTTCAGGGAACTGACGGTAAAAGAAAACCTCGAGCTGGGTTGCTGGGGCAGAAAAGGCAATCAAGTGAAAAAAGATTTTGAATATGTCCTGGGGCTTTTTCCCATCCTCAAGGCTCGCGCGGACCAGCAATCCGAAACCCTGTCCGGCGGAGAACAACAGATGCTTGCCATGGGAAGGGCCATGCTCCGCAGGCCGAAACTCCTCATGCTGGACGAGCCTTCCCTCGGCCTTGCTCCAAAGGTAGCACGCCAGGTTTATGACGCGCTCTCCCAAATCAGTGACGCAGGAACGACCATTCTTCTGGTGGAACAGAATGCCAAGCTGGCACTCGGTATTGCTGATTTCGGCTACATCATGGAGTCGGGAAGGATTGTCCTGGAAGGAAGCGCAAAAGAACTGCAGGAAAATGAGGATGTCCAGGAACTCTACCTGGGTGTTGGGGGACAGGATGTTTCCCCCAAAGGATGGCGGCTTTACAAGAAAAGGAGAACCTGGTGATGGAAACCGGTCCTGAAAATTTCCCTGCCCTCTTTTTCCAGCAGGTGGAAGCACAAAAAGAGCGCGTAGCTCTCCGGAAAAAGGAATACGGCATATGGAACAGAATCACCTGGGCGGAATACGGGGAGCAGGTGCGTATTGTAGCAGCCGCATTGATTTCTCTCGGGCTGAAACAGGGAGACCGCGTCGCCATCCTGGGGGACAATCGACCGGAATGGCTCATCTGTCATCTGGCCGCCATGTCGGCAGGGTTCGTCACCTGCGGCATCTATTCCACCTCGGCCTCCGAGGAAGTGGCCTATGTGGTCGGGCATTCCGAATCCAGGATCCTTTTTGTGGAAAACGAGGAACAGGTGGACAAGGCCCTGCAGATTGTCTCAGACCTTGACCTGGAAAAAATAGTGGTCTGGGATCCGAAGGGACTCTGGGGATTCTCTCATCCTTCAATGATGTTTTTTGAAGAGTTTCTCGAAACCGGAAAGGCTTTTCTCCAGGAACACCCTGCACGCCTGTCAGAACGAATGGCGGCCATCGACCTTGAAGACACGGCCATGATGATTTACACTTCCGGGACCACCGGAAGGCCGAAAGGCGCCATGCTGACCCACCGCAACATTTTCAGCATCACCGAGTCCTTTATGGAAGCTTCTCCCATGTACCCGGACGACGAACTGATCTCGTATCTTCCCCTGGCGCACATCTATGAAAACCTCATTTCCGTTTTCCTGGCGGTCAGGGGCGGAGCTACGGTCAACTTTGTCGAAAGCATGGATACCCTTCCCATGAACCTGCGGGAAGTCTCCCCCACGGTCTTCTGCAGCGTCCCAAGGATCTGGGAAAAGTTTGCCTCCATGATTGAAATCAGGATGTCGGATTCCACTCTGGTCAAACGTGGTTTTTACCGCATCGCCATGGGCGTCGGTCTCAAATACGTCAAGACCCAAAAAAATACCGTGAACCGATCCCTCTGGGCCCTTCTCTACTGGCCTCTCTACTGGCTGGTCCTCTATCACTTGAAACGCCAGGTGGGACTGGAACGGGTCCGTTGGGCGGTGTGCGCTGCAGCCCCGGCCTCTCCCGAACTCTTCCAGTATTTCAATGCCCTGGGTGTCCCCCTGCGGGAAGGGTACGGGCAGACCGAATCCACCGGCGTTATTGCAATCCAGCGAATCGAACGGCCTCGATGGGGATATGTGGGAGAACCGCTGCCGGGGGTTGAGGTACGCATCGCCGACGACGGTGAAATTCTGGCAAGGGGAGGCGGGGTCTTCAAGGGTTATTTTAAGGCCCCTGAACTATCTGCCGAAACCCTCGAGGGCGGATGGCTGCACACAGGAGATGTAGGGGCCATTGATGACGGGTTCCTGAAAATACTTGACCGCAAGAAGGACATCATCATCACTGCCGGCGGTAAAAATATCACCCCTGCCTTTATCGAGAACAAATTGAAATTCAGTCCGTATATCCAGGATGCCGTGGTTATCGGCGACGGCCGCAAGTACCTTGTCTCGCTCATCCTCATTGACGAAGATAATGTGACGAAGTATGCCCAGGATAACCGTATCCCATTTACCACCTTTGCCGACCTCACCCAGAACAAAGAGATCATCAAACTCATCGAGGGGGAAGTGAACAATATCAATAAGACCCTTGCACGGGTGGAAACCATTAAAAAGTTCGCCCTGCTCCCCAGGAGATTTTACGAAGAAGACGGGGATGTTACCCCCACAAAAAAGGTGAAGCGTCGCTTCCTCGAAAAGCGATACAAGGAACTCATTGATCAGCTCTACACGTAAGGACACAGCCGCATGGACTTGATTGAAAGCTACCGCGAGGAACTCCAGCTCATTCGAAAATTCTGGACACGCATCTGGGTCGGGGCCTTGGTGCTCTTCCTGATCCTGCTTCCCCTGTTCGCCCCTGAACACATCATTTATGTGGTAACGATCATTGCCATCTATGCTATCGGGGTGGAGGGACAGAACCTGCTTATCGGGTACACCGGACAGATCTCATTCGGCCAGGCAGGTTTCCTCGCCATCGGCGCATTCACCTTCGGGCACATGACCCAGTGGGGAATCCCGTGGCCGATCGGCTTAGTCGTGGCAGGCCTCGCGGCCGGGCTCTTCGGGATCATTGTGGGGTTTCCCTCCCTGCGCCTGAAAGGCCCTTACCTGGCTATTGCCACCATGGGATTCGGCATTGCGGTATACCAGGTATTTGTGAATTCCGAGACCCTCTCGGGCGGACGTATGGGCCTCATGATCCACAAAATGTCTCCCCTCTGGGGCCTCAGCTCCATCAATTTCAATTATTACTTCAATTTTGCCATCGCACTTGTTTTTACTCTGCTCACCTACAACATTATCTCTTCCTACATGGGGCGTGCCTTTATCGCCATCAGGGACAACGACATTGCCGCTGAAGTGATCGGTGTCAACCTGACCCGGTACAAGCTCCTCTCTTTCGCCATCAGCTCTTTCTACACCGGGGTACAGGGGGGACTTTACGGCCTTTTTATGGGATACCTGGAACCGAACATGTTTACCTTCATGGAGTCCATCAACCTCTTCGTGGCAGTCATTATCGGCGGGCTGGCCTCCGTAGAGGGATCCATCATGGGGGCCGCCTTTGTGATCCTGGTCCCGCAGGTATTCAATGCCTATAAGGAACTGGTACCCGTTGTGTACGGGGTGACCATATTGCTTGTTCTCATCTTCGAGCCGTACGGCCTGAATGGCAGGTGGTTCAAGATGAGGCTCTATTTTCGCAACTGGCCTTTCCGCTGATCGCGGCAATCAAAGGCCGAAAAAGTGATTAACGAGCTGTTTTGTTTCGTTTTTCAGCCATTGACCACAAACCACATCAAACCGTTACGAGGAGAAGCGCCAGATGTCGCAATTCCTGCAGTACTTCATATCCGGTCTTTCCACCGGCAGTATCTATGCCCTGGTGGCCCTGGGCCTGGCACTCATTTATCGCTCCACCCGCATCCTGAATTTTGCCCAGGGAGACATGGCCACTGCCGGCACCTTTTTCGCGTTTACCCTGCTCGGACTTCATTTTCATTTTACCCTCTCCTTCCTCCTGGCCCTGCTCTTTGGAGCTGCCATAGCCATGCTCTTCTATTTTTGCGTTCTCATCCCGGCCCAAAGACGCGAAGCCACGCAGCTGGGCCAGATCATCCTGACCCTTGGATTCGGGCTCATCCTGGAGGGGCTCATCGCATATTTCGGAGGGACAGAACCCCAGTCATTCCCCTTTCCTCTCTCCGACACGACCATATATAACCTTGGCGGCGGTGTGGTGATCAGCCAACTGGGTCTTGGAACCCTGTGCATCAGTCTTCTCGCTTCCTTTCTTTTCTACCTGCTCGTTCAGAAAACCCGTATCGGACTCGCCATGCGGGCCACGTCAGAAAACCTCCCCGGTGCACAGACTCTTGGTATTCCGACCCGGAAAATCCTTGCCCTGAGCTGGGGCCTTGCGGCGCTCCTGGGAGTGCTCGGCGGACTGTTTCTTGCGCCCGCACTGCTCCTGGATCCGTTTTTTATGCTGGAACCCTTCCTCAAGGGATTTGCGGCGGCAATCCTCGGCGGGCTTAATAGCCTTCCCGGTGCCATTGTCGGGGGGTTGATTCTTGGGGTCGCAGAAAGCCTTGCCGGAGGATTTATCTCTGTTGCCTTCAAGAATACCCTTGCCTTCATTATCATCATTCTCGTCCTGCTTCTCCGCCCTGAAGGCTTGCTCGGGAAAGAATTCAAAGAAAGGATATGACCTTGCTCCCTGAAAAACCAATGTACAAGTTAGTAAAATTCAGCATGCTGTTTTTGCTACTGTTTCTTTCCACAAATCCCGCATCGGCCTCGAATGTTCTTGTGATTGATCATTTCAATCCTGCCGATAAAGGGAAACTCCCTTCGCAATGGAAAGCACGCAATGACGCTCAAACGGAGAAGGCCCGGAAAATTTACAAGGTGAACATGGAAGGGGCCAATGCGTATCTCTCCGCCGTTTCAAAAGGCGATGCTGTGCAAATAGGCAAGAAAGTGGAAGTGGACATCAAGAAGTATCCTTTTCTTCAATGGCGCTGGAAAGTTACCAAACACTGCAAGGGGGGAGATGAAAGATACAAGAAATCCGGAGACAGTGCCGCGGGGGTCTATGTGGTATTTCCAACCTGGAAGATGTGGAAACCCAAGGCCCTGAAATACGTGTGGAGCGCAAGTGGGCTTGAGAAAGGGTATCGGACGGAGAGCCCGTATTCCTCGGAGACAAAAATTATCATACTTGAAAACAAAAATTCCCCTCTGGATACGTGGGTAGAGGAAAAGGTGAACGTCCTTTCTGACTATGAAAAATACTGGGGAAAGAAAATCAAGAAGGTGAAGCTCATCGGGGTGCTGTCGGACTCAGATGATACCCAAAGCGAAGCAGCTGCAGGGTATGATGATTTTGAGATGACTTCCGGCAGCTCTGCTCAAAAAGGGAACTAACCCGGATTTCTCACCGATCTTCGTTACGAGACGGTGGAGAGGCCCGTGAATATAAGGCGCGCACAGGAAAATGGGCGCAGACGTATTTTCACAATACGTCGAGGTCATTTTTCAAGCGCAACGCAATAGTCATGGGCCTATCCACCGTCAAAGTAGATTAAAGGAAATGGGCAAACAAACGGTGCCCATGCGCACCATACCGGTTAACCGCGCCATTCAAGTGTCATGGCCGCTGGCCCCGTATGAAGATGTGCGCGAAATCGTCACAAGCAAGAAAAAGATTGCGGTAGCTAACTGCATATGCCGGACCCAGAAACACCTGATCGGCCAGGGGTGTGACAAGCCGCTTGAGACCTGTTTCATGTTCGGGTCCCATGCAGATTATTATGTG